>NZ_JBNNVG010000003.1:0-231534 GCF_050280425.1 Lysinibacillus sp. NPDC093190
TAGCTCATAACGATTCCTCCGTTTGAATTTGGTGTGGTAACTACATTCTACACGAGGTCGTTATGGGCTTCCTTTATATTGACTTCTGGGTGTTGTACTTAATATTACAATCCGTCATATAAATTGGAGCATACTGCTATGTAGTTTTATTGTTTGGACAATTGGTAGGACATTTAGATATGGCTCTTTTTTACAAGAAGAGTATGATGCAACAGTATAGGAAGTGAAGAAATTGGCGATTATCGTAAGATTGGATCGTGTATTAGCTGATAGAAAAATGCAATTAAGTGAGCTTGCAGAAGCAGTAGATATATCGATTGTCAATTTATCGAATTTAAAAACGGGGAAGGTAAAGGCAATACGTTTTTCCACGTTAAATGGAATTTGTAAAGTATTGCATTGTCAGCCAGGGGATATTTTAGAGTATGCTGAGGATGAGGATACCTTTGAGTAAAAAAATTATATGGTTTTTTCTTAAATGACTTCAGTATTTTACTGAGGTTTTTTCAGATTTTGTAAGTTGTAGTATAGGATGAAAATGTGTATACGTACATTTCTTGAACAAGTTGCATAGGATATTCTTAGAATGTGTGAGGGGATTGAGAAAATGTACTATATTCCTTATTACGGAAACATGCCTATGTATAACTATGGAGATCAGCTTGTTTATTGGACACTTCCTTATCAGGGAGGGTATGCAAACAGAGCTGAACCTCCTCGTTTTTCCAGCGGTGAAAGTATTGCATTAAAAGATTATGGAGCTCAGCCATTTGTCATCAATCTTGAAAATGCGACTAAGCAAAATGCTACGTATCGTACTGCTCTTTGGACGGGAAAGAACTTTCAAATTACTTTAATGAGTATAAATGTTGGTGATAATATCGGTTTGGAAGTACACCCAAATGTGGATCAATTTTTATATATTGAACAGGGTGAGGGATTTGCTCAAATGGGCCCAAGCAAAAATAATTTAACCTATGAAAGAAAGGTCTATGAAAATTATGCCGTAGTAGTGCCTGCTGGAACATGGCATAACGTCACAAATACAGGGAGTATACCACTAAAGCTTTATTCGATATACGCTCCTCCAAACCACCCATTCGGTACAGTACATGTCACTAAAGCAGACGCTGAGGCCACGGAAGCAGGCTACGGTCAGGGCAATCAATAATAGATTTTAGATATTTTGAAAAGTTGAAGCATTTTCCCGAAAATACAACCATAACTAAAAAAGACAACTCCTACTTAGAGAAGTTGTCTTTTTTGTCGTCGTTTAAATGAAATATATATAGATAATAAGCCATTCAATGTTAAAAGAGTAACCAGTGTTATGGTCAAAAATGCAATATCAGGAGCAAAATATCTAATAGTGTGCCAAGGTGTTCCTGTACTATAGCTTAATAATGGAATTGAGCTCATGGCCAACACTAAAAGTATAAAACCGAATATACCCGATACGTCCCTTTTGTTCACGTTTTTTGCTTTAACTTTTATAAGTAGATAAATAAACATCACAAAAAGTAAACATAAAATAGCAATTGTTATTACTTGCAATGTTGGCTTATATTTAGGTGCGTCAACGGGCTCTTTCCCATTTAAAATGTTGATAATCCCTTCTTTCAAGTAAAGGAGTGACTTTTCCTCTAATATATGACTTTTGTTAGTGAGAATCACACCGCCCCAATCGGTTTCTGGTAGATAAAATACTTCTGAGCGTGCGTCAGGATTTGAACCAGAATGCCATATCATTTCTTCTTTAGATTCTGGATATGAGATTCGTACACCAAGGCCATAATATCGATATTTACTAGTTTGAACAAACGGCGATATATAAAGGTTCAGCGCATTTTTACTTAAAAAATTGTTATGTTCATGATGACTAAGAAGTTTAATGTACTGCACCATATCTGATGCACTTGCAGTAATATATCCATACGGTGCCCCTCCATTATCATAGGTGACTGCGCTCTTTACAGGGTGACCAAGCCATGATTGATAGCCAGATAAGTATCCTTTTTCATAGGCCATGCTACTATTAGCGGCTGCATTTTTCATCCCTAATGGAGAAAAAACTTGTTCCTCCATATATTCAGAAAATGTTTGATTGGTCACTTCTTCGATGAGAGCGCCAAGAATAGAAAAGTTAGCATTGCTATACTGATGCTTTTCTCCAGGAGCAGCAGTCAGCTTAATATTCGATAAACTTTCTACATTTTCCTTTATAGCACTCAAATCATTAGATTCCTTGTCCGATATAGATAAGCCAGAATAAGTGCTTATCCCACTTGTTTGCGTAAGTAAATGTTTAATCGTTATTTGAGAAGCGGCTTGTTTATCTTTCAAGGTAAACCAGGGCATATACTTTTGAACTGGATCATCTAATTGCATAATGCCTGCATCTACCAATCTCATGATGGCTAAGCCCGTTAGTGATTTACTAATAGAGCCGACTACAAATGGAGTTTCAGCAGTTACCTTTTCTTCGGATTCTCCCGTTACGCCCCACGATTTGGAATAAAAGATATCATTTTTATGAACAATAGCAATAGATGCCCCTGGAATTCGCTGCTCTTCTAAAAAGTTTTCAACATATTTATCTATAGTACTCTTAACGTCTTGTTCCGCGGCTTCTGTGGAGATTTGTGAGACTGGTTGAAATAGATAGAACGGAATTAATAATAAACATACTAATATAGTTTTATATAGGGAGATTTTTTTCATTGTTGTTTTCACCTATTTCCTCCGAAAATTTTTCTTTCATAATCATGACCTTTAATCCAAGAAGTAAATTTAACAAAAATATACACTTCTTCATAGTATATGATATTTGTTGTGTATACTATTCGAAAGAACGTTGTCTTTAAAAGCAGCATACGGATATTTTCATATGATGACTTTCCTTTTTCACTACTTAATCAAAAACTTTCGGGAGGATTAAACAAACTTGTTGACGTAAATTAAAACATCGTGTTATTATTATCTCGAATTCAAGATAACTAAATTCAAGATAAATGAATTCGAACCTTTTAATCCGTGTAAAAAGTTAAATTTTTTACATCACAAGGAGGTAATCATATTGGGTTTTTTAAATAAATTATTTGTTTCAAAAAAAGAGGAGGAAAAAACAATGGCAGAACTAAATATCGGGATTATTATCGGATCAACACGTGAAGGGCGTGTAAGTCCACAAGTAGCACAATGGGTAAAAGAAATCGCAGATCAACGAGGAGATGCTAATTATACAATTATTGATATTGCTGATTATAAATTACCTTTACTAGGTGAACCAGGGCAAGATGCTTCAGGCGCTCAAGGTTGGTCAGAAATTGTTGCAAAACAAGATGGATTTGTATTTATCGTACAAGAGTACAATCACTCTATTACAGGCGCTCTAAAAAATGCACTAGATTATTTACGTGAAGAATGGAATAACAAAGCTGCGGGTATTGTATCGTATGGTTCTGTAGGTGGTGCACGTGCAGCTGAACATTTACGTGGGATTATGGGTGAGCTTTTAATTGCAGATGTCCGTGTACATCCAGCATTGTCACTATTCACAGACTTTGAAAATGGTACTGATTTTAAACCAAAAGCGGTGCAAACAGATTCTGTTAACCAAATGTTAGACCAGTTAATTCCATGGTCAAAAGCTTTATATACAATTCGTTAATCCTGTTTAACTTATTTCAGCGGGTGTCCAAACACCCACTGAAATAGAGGAACTCAGTCTAAGAACGCCACATCCTGTGGCAACGACTGAGTGACCAACATCATGTTGGCCTAAAGCCTCCGGCAGATGTCACGGAATCGGAAAGGAGTTCTTTATGCAAGCAAAAAGCCGATTCCGGACGCAATTATGCCGAGGCATAATTGATAGATTGAGGTAGCACGTTATTGAATAAAGTATAGGTGAGAAATACATTTATCATGAAAGGGCTTGTTAACATGAAAAAACATACTGTGGGTATTCACCATATCACAGCCATTGTAGGGCATCCACAAGAAAATATTGATTTTTATGCTGGTGTATTAGGCTTGCGTTTAGTTAAACAAACAGTAAACTTCGATGATCCTGGCACATATCATCTTTACTTTGGTAACAAAGGTGGTAAACCTGGTACAATTATTACATTCTTTCCATGGGCAAATGCTTATCAAGGTCGTATTGGTGATGGGCAAGTTGGTGTAACTACTTATGTTGTACCAGAAGGAGCACTACCATTTTGGATTAATCGTCTTGCAAAATTCACTATTCCATTCCAAAAAGTTGAACGCTTTGGTGAACAAGTAGTACAATTTGATGATCCACACGGACTTCATATTGAATTAGTTGCACGTGCAGAAGGCGAATTGAATGAATGGACATTTGGTGAAGTAACTCCTGAGGTTGCAATTAAAGGATTTGGCGGTGCAACACTGTATTCAAGTCACCCAGAAGAGACAGCAAAGGTCTTAACTGAAGTCATGGGGCTTGAAAAAGTAGCAACAGAAGGCGAGTATACTCGTTACAAATCCAGCGCAGATATTGGCAATACAGTAGATTTAAAAGTTGTTCCTAGTATGCGCGGTCAAATGGGCGTTGGAACAGTTCATCATATTGCCTGGAGAGCACAGGATAATGTGGATCACCTAGAATGGCAAGAGTATGTAATGAATCATGGACAACATGTAACCGAAGTGAAAGATCGTAATTATTTTAATGCGATTTATTTCCGTGAACCCGGTGAGATTTTATTTGAAATTGCGACAGATCCACCTGGATTCGCTCATGATGAGACACCTGAGACAATGGGTAGCCAACTAATGTTACCATCTCAATACGAACAGCATCGTGAACAATTGGAAAGAACATTAATTCCAATCAAAGTGCGTGCGCTTGATTAAAGGAGATGTGACGTTTGATTTCATTTGATCCTAAGAAAAATACAGAACGCGAGAATTATAAGTTATTGATTGGCAGTATTATTCCGAGACCTATTGCCTTTGTTACGACGAAGTCAGAGCAAGGGGTCATCAATGGCGCACCTTTTAGTTTTTTTAACATCGTGTCTTCCAATCCGCCGATGATTTCTCTAGCCGTTCAAAGACCAAATGGGCGCTTAAAAGATACCGCTCGCCATATTCATCATCAGCAGCAATTTGTTGTGCATATTGTAGATGAGGATAATGTTAAGCAGGTGAATGAAACAGCCGCTTCCTTACCTGTAACTGAAAGTGAAATTGATCGAGCACAATTTACATTAATCGATAGCCAACTGATATCTGTACCAGGTATTCAAGAGGCGAAGGTTCGAATGGAATGCCGTTTAGTACAGCCGATTCCTTTAATGAATGGTGACGAACAGACAGGTGATTTGTTTATTGGTGAAGTCGTACAATATCATATAGATGAGACCATTTATAATGAAGGGCGAATTGATCCAAGAAAACTAAAAGCAGTTAGCAGATTAGCTGGCTCAAATTACGCAAAAATTGGAGATATATTTGAGATAGAACGCCCCGATTAAAAATAAAATGCGAAAATGTTGCTATAACAGCATTTTCGCATTTTTTGTTCTAAACTTATAAAAAAATTCTCTCTATATTCACTAAATCTTCGTTTGTTAATAGGACATTGCTTGCTTTCACATTGGTAGCCACTTGGTTTTTATGTTTTCCGCCTGGGATAACTGCATCAACACCATCTTGAGCTAATAACCAAGCAAGCGCTAGATTTGGTAATGTCGTTTGCTTTTCCACTGCAATTTCTTTTAATGCATCTACTTTTACTAATGTTTGTTCAAATAATTCGCCTTGGAATAAAGGATCCGAAATTCGCCAGTCTCCAGTACTTAACTTAAAGTCTTTTGTATATTTTCCACCAAGAAGGCCATATGCAAGTGGACCGTATGGAATAAATGAAATATCATTTTTTACACAGTATGGCAATAAATCTTGTTCTGCTGAACGATTTAACATATTGTATGGAGATTGTAACACTGAAATATCATTGTGCACATTAGCTTCTATAAGCTGATCTAATGTTACGTTTGAAATGCCTATTGCTCCGAGTTTTCCTTCTTCTTTTAAGCGTGATAATTCCCCAATCGACTCCGCAAGAGGGGTCTCATTATCTGGGAAGTGTAAATAGTAGAGGTCAACATAATCCATTTGTAGTCGGTTCAAGCTATTTTCAAGTGCACTTCGTAAATATTGCGGATGATTATTTGTTTTTACTGAACCATCCTCAAACCAATGTCTACCTCCCTTTGTCGCTAAAACGAAATCTTCCCTTGAGTGTTTTTTTAATACTTCGCCAACAAGTTCTTCTGAACGCCCTTTTCCATATATATCTGCTGTATCAAAAAAAGTTATCCCTAGGTCAAGTGCAGCTGTGACTAGCTCCTTCCCGTCTTGTTCATTCAAGTTTTCATATAAGTTATGGCCACCTACAGCATTTGTCCCAAGACCAATTTCGGAAATTTTGATATTTGGTTTTTTTAATGTATGAAATTTCATATTCCTACCTCCTCGTTGTTCTGTAATCAGAATAGAGTAAAAAAAATATTTTACAAACATACATCGTTAAAGTTTCATATATAGAAACAAATGCTTTTTAATTGCAAATAATGAACGAATGAAAAATTCCCTAAGACCTTAATTATGCTAAAAGATAATGAATTTCCTCCGTTAATTGCTGGCTTATCTCTTCTAATTTTTTTACAAATGACCGTATGGCAGTTTTCTTAATTTGATTCGTCGAACCGTGCAAAGCAATTGCACCGATGACTTCTTCATTCACATAAATCGGAACTGCAATACAACATTTACCTACTTTCGTTTCTTCATTATCAACAGCATATCCTTGTGCTTTAATGACCTGTAAATGAGGAATCAATAGACCATAATCATAGAAGGTTTTTGTTGTAAATGTGTTAAGTTCAATACTATTTAATATTTCACGTTGTTTTTTAGGTGACAGATGAGCTAATACTACTTTTCCGAGTGCGCTTGAATGCATAGGTGTCCGAGTATCGATTGCATGATAAGCAGGCTGTTCAAAAGGCTCCCTAATCACATTTTTTATCACCATCTCACAATCTTCCAAAATACCAATATAAGTAGTTATTTCTTCTTGGCGGGCTAATTGATATGGCGCCACAAGAGACGTCCATTGGATATCTTTGTGCCAATATAAGTGCTCATCCCTAAAGATATGTGGATTTAATTGATAATACTTATTATATTTAATAACATAATTCATTTTTTCTAGCGTATAAAGCATGCGAAAAACGGATGTCTTATTCATTGATAATTCTTCCATAATTTCAGTTAATGTAAGAGAATGCCTTTGACGTAATACATCCAAAATCAAAAGGCCCTTTTTTAATGTCGATACTTCATAGGGATCCATTTTGCCCTCTCCTAACTTCTAAAATAACTTAACCTGTACCTGTGAAATATTCATAGTTCTTTATTAATATTATAAAGATAATTTTTTATAACTTCTCAATTTTTATTTTAATAATAAACGACCTCAAATTTGTAAAATGGTGGACAATTATAAAAAATGTCAGTGTTTTTTTGTATTAAGTGTTGATTCTCCTCTTACTGGAGGTAATACACTTTGATTTGAATCAGCAAGATCAAAAAAACAAGGAGGTTTTCATTATGAGGTCTATTGAATTGTTTTATATCATCTTTAATATTGTTTTACTAGGTTGGTTAGTCTTTGGTAGAAACAAGTCACGGCAAGGGGTGCTGATAGGTGGTGGTATGTCTATTCTATTTCTGCTTGTCCATGGGATCATAGAAGGTATGCGTTGGCAAATGATACCGACCTATTTAATGACATTATTTTTTATCGTTGTTGTTGTGATAAGGCACTTTTTTAACCCAAAAGATCAAAAAGAACAACAATCAAATATGCCCCGATCACGCGTTGTTCTTAATTCAACATTAGCTGTACTTTATTCTGCTGTAGCAGTTAGTCTGCCTATGGTGCTTCCGGTATTTACTTTTGAAAAGCCAGTGGGTCCGTACAAAATTGGAACAGTCACCTACGATTGGGTGGATACTCAAAGGGAAGAGACTCTTACACCGGAGCCTGATGACAAACGCGAATTAATGGTACAAATCTGGTATCCTGCTGATACGACTGCTAAAGGTAATACGGCTCCTTATATTTCCGATTCTGATGTTTTTGCAGAGGGGTATAGTAAAATCCTGAATTTACCGAAGTTTTTATTCACAAATTTTGGTTATGTCAAAACACATGCTATTGAGAACGCTGAGATTTCTAATCAGGAAACAACCTATCCGGTGCTCCTGTTCTCTCATGGTTTTAGTGGACATAAAAATCAGAACACTTTTCAAATTGAGCAATTAGTCAGTCAAGGCTATATCGTGGTAGGTATGGATCATACTTACAGTAGCACGACTTCAGTCTTTTCTGATGGTCGTGTAGCAAATTACGTGCCGCAAAAAACTGAATCAATTGCATATTTAGATAAAGCAAATGAAGGTTGGGTAGAAGATGCTAAATTTGTGCTGGATCAAGTAGAGCAGCTGGTCCAGAATGATCCTGAAAACCGTTTTACAGGTCGAATGGATATGGAGAATGTAGGTATGTTTGGTCATTCCTTTGGTGGAGCAACAAGCACCCAAATGCTAATGACAGATTCAAGAATAAAAGCAGCTCTTAATATGGACGGTGTTTTATATGGAAAACTCCGAGTTCCTGTGGATGGGCTGAAGAAGCCGTTTATGATGATGAGTGCCGATGACACAATCAGAGAGGCGAAGGAAACGGATAGTAAGGAGCTCATCGAGTTTGTAAAGGAAACTTTGCCACGGTACGAGTATGTAACTGTGGGAGGGAACTATTGGATGAAAATTAAAGATATGAAGCATATGGGCTTCTCCGATTTATACCTGTTTTCACCGCTTTATGAACGGATGGAAGGGGTCGACATCCAAAAGGCTTACCGATTAATTACCGATTATTCATTGGATTTCTTCGATCATTATTTGAAGCAACAGCCATTCAAACTATTGGAGCAAAATATAGGTGAACATCCAGAGTTTACGTTACTGAAAGGTTGACAACCAAAACGAATAGTTGAGGGTGTTTAGCCCTCAACTATTCATTTTATGATTCTTCCATATGTTCAAGCCGCCATTCTATTCCTTGAAATAGTAATTGATTGGCTTTTGAGAGTTGGTAGTATTGTGGGCTTAGAATAGCACATAACGTTTCGCATCGTTCGAGTCGTTTGGTTTTGGTTATTAGAATATATTCTGCAAAGTAGCGGAAGTGATCTTCTTTATTGTCCAATTGCTGTGAGTTCGCATACAGCCTAGCAGTGTCGTCGATAATGGTCTGTACAATCGGACTGTTGGCAGGCAATTTTTGCTTCAGCGCCTTATTCAATCGATCATGGATGTTCTCAAGCTTTCTGACCAATGTTGTAGCATTATATTTTGACTGATGAACAATATTAAAGTACAGAAATTCAGTATTTTTCAAGTCTTTTATAAACTGAGGATCATTTATGAGCTCCTGTAATTCATGCCAAGCAGCTGTTTGTTTGGCGGAGCCTTTCACTTGATTAATAATATATTTATCAAAATAATGAAAAAATGAATCTCTCCACTCTTTAGGAATGCCAATTAATAATTGGGATTCCTTCAATTTTTTATCGATAAATTGTTTTTTATGTTCGGCATTTATTGTTCGTGCGTTTACTAAGTTATGAATATACTGCAATGAATCCCCGTCATGTTCCTTTGCTTGACGAAGAATCGATATCATATCCATAAGCGTAGTAACCTGTGTTTCCATCGATTCGATCTGCCAATCAAGTGTTTTATCAACTGATATTTCTTCAGATATCATTTTGCTTATTTCATCAATTCCGAAATCCAGATAACGCAGGTTTGTAATCATTTCAAGGCGCCATATATCTTCAGCTGTGTACAATCGATGTCCACCCTCAGTATAACTTGTAGGTTTCAGCAATCCAATTTCGTCATAGTAACGGACTGTCTTTATCGTGGATCCTATCATTTTAGCTGTTTCACCTATTGAATATTTTTTTTCTTCCAAATGATTACACCTCCTGATTGGATCACTTATATCTAACAATGATAAATAAACAAAAGTCATTATGCTAGTAAAGAATTTATTTCTCTTATTTTACGATAAACGGGAAATAGATTAATCCTTAAAAGGTTGAATTACATAAAATGACATAAATTGCAGGAATCAATAACAACTATTGCATTAGGAGAGATCGAGAGAAAGGACTTATCAGGCAAGTAATGCTGATTATGGCACTGATTGAGGAATTGGACTTGCACAACTGTGAAGTTTAGCTACTTCATTCAGCAACGTAACGTAAGTGAACTATTAACTCGTTTTCTAGTAAAAAGGTAAATTGTTGCAATAATCTAATTGTTGACTCAATTCGGAAATGCAGATAATATACTTATTATTGATAAAAATACATAAAAATGAAATTTATATCTTTTTTTGAAAATGGAGTGGTTATTATGGCGAATTTTTTACGAAGGAAGTCGATCGAGCAAGCCAATAAAATAACTGAAGTCGAACGTTTTAAACTAAAGCGTGAACTAGGGTCGTTACAATTATTGCTGTATGTGCTAGGGGCTACAATAGGAGCTGGAATTTTTGTACTGCCAGGAACTACAGCTGCTCTACATGCAGGTCCTGGTGTCGTTGTTTCTTTCTTAATTGGGGGTCTTGTAACAATTGCAGTTGGATTAGCCTATGTCGAATTCGCGGCGATGGCGCCCGTCGCAGGGAGCGCGTACACCTATTCTTATATTGCGTTAGGTGAAGTTATTGCTTGGATCATCGGTTGGGATTTACTATTGGAATTTATCGTTATTTCTAGTACAGTTGCTGTTGGTTGGAGTGGCTACGTCGATTCATTTTTACAATCTGTCGGTATTCACTTGCCAGAAATTTTAACAAAAGATATTGCCCATGGTGGGGTTGTAAATCTACCTGCTGTAGCTGGTTGGCTTATTGTAGCTTGGATTGCACTGAGCGGGATTAAAAATGTGGGTCGATCAAATATGTTATTTACAATGGCAAAAGTCGGCGCGATTGTCTTATTCCTTGCTATCGGGGCTTTTCACGTTAACCCTGTAAACTGGACACCATTTACACCGTTTGGCTGGACAGGTGTAATGGCGGGAGCGGCATTAGTGTTCTTTGCCTTTACTGGATTTGATGGTGTAACAACTGTTCTGGAAGAAGTGAAAAATCCACAAAAAACAATACCAAAAGCTTTAATTGGTGGTTTGAGTGTATTAACACTTATTTATGCATTTGTTGCACTAGTATTAACAGGTATCGTACCATTCCCTGAATTGGATGTTCCAGATCCTACAGTGTATGCACTACAATCTGTTGGTATTCAGTGGGGAGGTGCTATCATCGCAGTATCAGTTATTTTTGGATTGCTTGCTACGATGATTGCAAATACAACTAGTGCGACGCGCGTGCTGTTTGCAATGAGCCGTGATGGGCTTCTACCAGAACGTATTGCACAAACAAATAAAAAAACAGGAGTACCTGTATTATCAACTTTAATTGTGGTTGGAACAGGGATTCTCTTATCAGGATTTTTATCAATCGGAGAATTAGCGGAATTTGCTAACATCGGCGGTCTAACTGCTTTTGCTTTAACAACAGTTAGTGTTGTTGTTCTTCGCTATACACGACCAGATCAACCACGTGTATTCAAAGTACCTGCGCTATGGCTTGTAGCAACTGTAGGTGTTGGAGGATGTATTGTATTAATTTTTAGTCTGCCACTATTTACTATAGTGCGCTTTTTGATTTGGTTAGCGCTAGGTTTAGTAATTTATATAGGCTATGGATACAAGCATGCTAAAATAAGCTCTAAAAATGAAAATCAATAAATGAGATAAGAGGCTGGGACAAAAGTGTTTCAGCCAAGCCAACAAAAATACCGAACTATCCAATGAAACGCTCATGAAGTGTTTCGGAATAGTTCGGTTTTTCTATTTATCGTGTTTTGTTAATTTATAGATTATTTGGCTTTATGAAGGAACCATTTAGTTATGTCCCAGCCTCTTTTCTTAAATTAATACAGATCTAGACGCACATTCTTGTTAATCTCAACATATGATAAGTTTAAATTCCCTTACATGCCCAGTCATCAATTTTACACATGGAAGGTGATCGCCAAGAAAGTCGTTTATTATTTGCTTTCTTTGTACCGTATTAATTTCCCCAACCAAATAAATTAAATCTTGAAGTTCCGTATGTGC
Source organism: Lysinibacillus sp. NPDC093190 (assembly GCF_050280425.1). Taxonomy (NCBI): domain Bacteria; kingdom Bacillati; phylum Bacillota; class Bacilli; order Caryophanales; family Bacillaceae; genus Lysinibacillus; species Lysinibacillus sp. NPDC093190. Next base: position 12,307 of record NZ_JBNNVG010000003.1, read on the forward strand.
ACTCTCAAGATTCTTCCGGATATTTTCAACGTTTACTTCATTTGAACTAATGGCTCTTCAGGTACAGTCCCGTCTTTCTCCGTTCGCTTTGTCCAGATGCTCTTTGGTCCTGCTTCTTCAATTTTATGTACATAAGGAGCAACTGCTTATGAATGTCCTTCGCGGTTCTTGGAAATTCACATAATACATCTTTTCTATTATTTTAGTTTAAAATTTTGATAAGAATATCATACTGAAACTAAGGAACAATACTAAAATCTGTTCTTGATTAAAATAGTATTTTGGGAAAGAAAACAAATAGCATATAGGGAGCTCAAAGCCCGTGATAAGCGTCCCCTCGGAAGTCATGTAAATATTTTGGTGAAGAGCCGAAACAAAAGAAAAAATTATAATTTTAATACCATCATAAAAGAACTTACATTGGCTATGATGGTGTTCGACGGGTTATAATAGAATCATAGAACTAGGGCTTATAACGCTGATACAGCTTTCAATAAAGTACAAAAGTATTATCATTAATTTCTAATTTGATAAAACATACAGTTCTTTTCGCTCCTTGGATTTATTTATTTCTTATGAGACTTATAAAGCGGCATGCATTTTAAGTCTTTTTCTAAGTGAAGATGGGAATAATGGTCCAATAAAGGGGGGTATTTACATAAGAATGATACGTCATGTTTTACATCAATTTATTAATTGCTTATGTTCATTTGATAGTGAAACTCAGGCAGTAAAGGCAGCAAAGCCGTTTTGTAGAAGGAGTGAATACATGAGTAATTTCTTTCGTAGTAATGGATTTAAACGTTTTATAATTCTAGTCGGGATCGCTATTGCACTATATTTGATGCGAAGTATGATCAATCTTATTCTTCTCACGTTCATTATTACGTACTTAATGAATCAACTTACCACGAAGACAACAAAAGAGATTAGAAAGTACGTAAAGTTGGGTGAGAAAGCTGTGACAGTTACCCTTTATCTTTTACTTGTTGCAGGTATTGTTGCAATTATCTACAAGTATTTGCCTATCGTAACCCAACAAATTACACAGCTCTTTGATCTTATTGCTAGCTTTAGTCTCAACCCAAATGATAACGAGATTGCAAGGTATTTAGCTCCAACCTTTGATAAGATTGAACTGGGTAAATATTTAGAGCAGGGTGTAGACCTTACGCTAAAAAATCTTACGAATATTGGTAAAATCATTTTGCATATATTCATTGCACTGATTTTGAGCTTGTTTATTTTACTTGAGAAGAAACGTATTACGGAATTTACAGCAAAATTTAAAGATAGCAAAATGAGCCATCTCTACGATGAATTACATTATTTCTCAAAGATATTCATTCGTTCTTTCGGTAAAGTTATTGAGGCGCAGTTCATTATTGCCTCTATCAACTGTGTTTTATCTGTTATTGCTTTATACATTATGGGCTTCCCGCATTTAATTGCACTGGGGATTATGCTCTTTATACTGGGATTGGTGCCAGTTGCAGGGGTCATCATGTCCTTGATTCCTCTAACTATAATTGCATATAGTATCGGTGGTCCAATGTACATTGTCTATATCTTGGTTATTGTTATGGTACTACATGCTGTGGAGGCATACTTCTTAAATCCAAAGCTGATGTCTGCCAAGACAAATCTTCCAATTTTCTATACATTCATCGTCATTCTCTTCTCAGAGCATTTTCTTGGTGTATGGGGATTAATTATTGGTATTCCATTATTCATGTTCCTTCTCGATATTCTAGGAGTTACGTCCTCAGAGGATGAACTGCAACAGGCAATGGAGATACAAGAGGATAAATAAATTGAATAAAGTTTTCGTTCAAAAAGGAATCAAGTATGTATGATTCCTTTTTGTTTTTGTTTATAGAAAATATTTACATATGCTAAGATGAACTATGAATATGTTGACAAGTTAGGGGGGAGAGAAGTGAGTAATTTTATTAAGTTGCTAGATACGAAAGCAGCCCATGCAAAGCCTAATTTTGATATGGCAATACTTTGCATGGGGTGAATTTCAATATTTGCCTTGAAGTATTTCTTATAAAATTAGCTTTGCTACCTTATTTTATTAATTTCAAAATAAAAATGAGGGGTTGGCATACATGGCTTATAAGAAGGCTTCAGTTATCTTACCAAAAGAGCTTTTATTAGAAATCCAAAAATATGTTCAAGGTGAAACGATTTATATTCCTAAAATAGAAAACACTTATTTAGAGTGGGGTGCTCGTTCAGGCACAAAGAAATATATTGAGGACAGGAATAAGTCTATAAAAGAAGCGTTTACGAATGAAGCTTCAATTGAACAATTATCTACGGAGTATCATTTAGCGGTAGAAACGATTAAAAAAATTGTATATACGAAGTAATTTTTAAAGCACTAGCAGTGGATATGTTAGTGCTTTTCATATGTCTAGTACATTTCTTAATTAAACTAGGCATATTCTTTCTACTAGAAATCTTGTTCAATATAGTTAAAGGGAGGTGTTTTTTATGATTGCAGGGCAAAGTGTATTTTTAAGACCAATTACAGAAAAAGATGTTGATAGTATCTACAAGTGCTTTCAAGATGAAGAAATTATGTATATGACAGGTACACGTAACATTTTAACGAAGGATCAGATTAGAGAGGCTTTGATTCGATTTAGCGAAGATTCCACACGCCATGATTTTGCTATTTGTTTAGTAGAAAATAGCCAAATTATCGGTGATTTAACCATTATGGAAATAGACTCAGACAATAAAAAAGCAATATTTCGCATAGCTTTACATAGTATAGAAGATTGTGGCAAGGGATATGGGGCAGAGGCAGTTCAGCTTGTTCAAAAATTTACGTTTGAGGAGCTTCAGCTTAATCGCTTAGAGTTACAAGTTTACTCTCATAATATTCGAGGAATCAAATCGTACGAAAAAGGTGGCTTCAAAAAGGAAGGAACTTTAAGACAATCCTTTTATATGAATGGTAAGTATTCTGATGAAATAATTATGAGTATTTTACGTGATGAATATATGGAATTAAAAAAGAGCCATTAGAAAATATAGATAAATTGCCAGCACTGATTTGTTAGTGCTGGATTTTTTGTTTTTATCTGCTAGATTACAATAAATAGGTTGCTACTCTTTTCTGTAAAAAAATTAAAGAAAATATGACTGATATGTGATATATTACATATCAGTTAGTGTTGTATATATTTTTCATGGAGGTAATGAATAGTGGCACAATTAGATTCTAAGAAAAAACTCAAGCGGACATTTGTACGTGAGGAAGCATATATGATAATAAGGGATTGGATTGTTGATGGGACTTTACAGCCTAATCAACAATTACGAGATAAAGAATTAGCGGAGCAATTAGGCGTTAGTCGAACACCTATTAGAGAAGCGTTATTACGGTTAGAGGATGAAGGGTTTGTACAGACCAAGCCTAATCGTTCCACTACGGTTTCTCCAATTGATTCCAATGAAGTATTACATCTCTATTCTATTGGCTGGACTCTTGAGCAATTAGCTATGAAACAGGCGTTTGAAAATATTGAGGACGAGCACCTTCAAATGATGGAGACTATTAATCTAGAGCTTAAAAAAGCAATTACAGAAGGAAATCAATTGAATGCGGTGGAGTGTGATAATGAGTTCCACTTGGTTTTTATTGATATTTCTCCAAATAAGGAATTGAAGCGAATACTTGTAAATGTTAAACAAAAACTCAAACGTGTTGAGCTATATTATTTTGATTTAGTAGAGGATGTTCATTTTTCTTGTGAAGAGCATGAGCGGATTATAGAGGCGATCAAACAAAAAGATTTATCTTTAGTACTTGATGAAATTGAAAAAAACTGGAGACTAAGTTTCTCTAGAATTCAAAATCATTTGGTTGATTAATTTAAAAAACAAAGAGGTTGTGCAATGAGTAGAATTCAGACTTATATAAAGGAATATCATCCGATTGTACATACATTAATTTTTGGCACTATACTAATTACCTTAACAAGTTCAATGAGTATGCCTTTTCTAGCTATTTTTTTAAGTCAGTCAGCAAACTTAGATTTTGCGACTATAGGATTTATTATTGGTATAGGTCCTTTAGCAGGAACTTTTTGTGGACTAATTGGGGGAGTCCTTTCAGATTTTATTGGTAGAAAGAAATTAATGCTACTATCTTTAATAGGGTTAAGCATTGCTTTTTTTGGTTTTATTACTACTACAAATATTATTGGTTTAATGTTTTTTAGTATTCTTAGGGGACTGGCTCAAGCTTTCTTTGGCACCGTTTCAAAGGCATTAATGGCCGATTTAACACCAGATAGTAAAAGATATAAAATGTTTGCTAATCGTTATTTAGCATTGAACATTGGGTTTGCTGTAGGGCCTATGTTAGGTGCATTTTTAGGTATAGGTGGTAGTACGATAGCATTTGTATTAACTTCTTCTGTGTATGTTATCTATGCAGCTGTTTTATATTTTATGCTTAGAGCTGTTAAAGATCATGACGATTCACCTGTATCCGAAGAAAGCATCAATATGACACTATTATGGAATACACTGCGTAGTGATGTACCTTTACTATTATTTATTATAGGTGGAACATTATTAACTACTGTGCATGGTCAAATGTCAGTGACACTTTCTCAATATTTACAGGCAAATATTATAGATGGGATAAAATTATTTGCAGCATTGATGAGTATTAACGGTTTTATTGTACTAATACTTCAAATTCCGTTAACTAGATGGTCAGAGCGTTTTACATTTATACAAAGAATAACATTTGGGTGTGTGTTATTTTCTTTGGGAGAGATAGGGTTTGCATTTTCAACTAGTTGGATAGCGTTCATCATCTCCATGCTAGTATTTACTCTAGGTGAGATACTTGTCATTCCAGCTGAATATTCTCAGGTCGATGAAATTACACCACCAAATTTAAGGGGTACTTACTATGGAGCTCAAAGCTTAGGTGAGTTTGGAAATTTTGTAGGTCCATGGTTTGGCGGTATCTTGCTGTCAGTGTATGGAGGAACAACTATGTTTTTATTTATGGCCTTCATATCCCTATTAGGTAGCTATTTCTTTTATTTAGGAAAGAGGAATTTTAGTAAAAAAGAATGGCTGTCATCAAATATTTAAATGAATAATAAAAGGGACTCATTCAAGGTCCTTTAGAATTTGTCTTCAAAATTATGTAATACTATCCATAAGGGGGCGTATAGTGAAAAAGCTACTTTCAACTTTATTAACAGCAACATTAGTATTTTCGTTCACGCCATATAATGCGATGTACAAGGAAAGAGGTATTTAAAAACTGTATAGAATTAAATAAAAAATACCCTAAAGGTGTAAAAAAGGTCATCCCGACTATCAAGTAAAGCTTAATTGAGATAAAGACGGTTGGGCTGGGGAAAGATTGAAATTAAACAGCTAACTCCCTTTCGATTGAAAGGGGGTTAGCTTCATTTATAGCGCCTTTAAGGAACTTGCTTTTGAGAAAATTGTATGTGTTTTTTTCTTCATAAATATAAAAATTAACAATGCAGTAATGCCTTCTGCGACGGGGAATGTCCACCAAATAGCTTGTGGGCCAAGGAATTTAGGCAATAGTACGAGAGCAGGGATAAATAATATAATACTACGAAATAACATAATAGTTGTTGCAAGACGTATTTTTTCAATGGATTGGAAGAATTCCGCAAATACCATGTTTACTCCAAGGAATACATACCCAATGGCAAAGTGTACAAAGCCTTGTGTTGCCATATTGCGAATTTCAAACGTACTGTCACCGAACAATGCTATTAGCTGAGAAGGGAATAACGTAGCAATTATGACAGTAATTAAACCCATAATAAATGCAGTGGCAATACCGATTTTCAATAACGCTGTTAAGCGCTCTATTAATCTCGCACCGTGGTGATAACTAACTAGGGGCTGTAGGGCCATACCGATCCCAAGGAATACTGTTAATAGTACGGTATGAATATAGTTAACCATCGCGTAGGCGGTCACTCCATCTGAGCCCAAATAGTGTAAAAATGTTACATTATATAAAATAACCATAACAGCGACGGAGGCTTCAACGATAAAGCTTGGTAGCCCAATAGCAAATATTTTCTTTAAATCAGATAGGCTGAAAAATTTACGCACAAACTTTAATTCGGATTGCTTTCGGAAGAAATGTAGGCAAAGCACCGACATACCGATTATTGTGGAGAGTGCTGTAGCTATGGCACAGCCAGTTACGCCGTAATGGAGCACGAAAATAAAGATGTAGTTTAAAATAATGTTTAGCACAGATGTAGTGATTAAGCCTAGCATCGCAAGCTTTGGATTGCCATCATTTCGAATAAAAATGCTTAGTAAGTTTTCGATTGTATAGAACACACCGAAAATCAAAATAACAAGTAGGTACTCTTGAACATAAGGAAAGGTAGCATCACTTGCCCCAAATATATAGGAGATTTCCTTTAAATTTACTAAAAGTATTAGAATCAATGCCATAACGACAACGATCATTGTTGTAAATGCTAATGTAAAGAGCTGGTGCGCTCGTTTTTTATTGCCCTCACCGAGAGAAATTGAAAATAATGTTGCCCCACCCATACCAATCCAAAGGGAAATAGATAGTAAAATCGAGAAAATCGGTACGGCGATATTTATTCCTGCTAAAGCGGTTGGTCCAACCCCGTGACTAACGAAAATACCATCTACTAAAATATTGACGGACATCAGCAACATACCAATCATAGCCGGAAATAAGTATGATAAAAACAAGGGCTTTAGTGGTTTTGTTTCAATTGGATTAATGGTGGTCATGAGCATGTACCTCCTTTACCATCACCTTTTCGCCTTTGTCATCTAGCTCACCGTTAAAGACGAATCCAAATTTCTTATATAGCTCAATAGCTATTATATTGTTGTCATAAACGCTTAAATATATATTTTGACAGCTGTATTTAGCTACTAAATAATGAATAAGCTGCTGTAAAAAGTATTTTCCTAATCCTTTGTGCTGATAACGCTCATCAATGAAATAGCGATCTAACCAAACACGTTGTGTATTGTCCTTATGCGGGAACACACCATACATAGCGAAGCCGACTGCAATATCTGCCCTATACAATCCAACAGGAATAAAGCGTTTATCTGTTGCTGCCTCCGCTAAGCATTGTTTTGTACTTTCAATAAAATTCTGCTGATTATCTGCAATACGTAATGCCAATATTTCTTCTTTGTTTAAAGCTGTAATGTCACGAATTTCCGTGAACATAATGTCAAAACCTTTCTATTTTTAATTTCTTTCAGCGGATGTCACGGAAATCGGAAAGGAGTTCTAAAAGGATGTTTGCTTAAAATCATCGCATCCATGCGATATGACCTAAGCACAAAGCTGATTCCGGACGCAAGTATGCCGAGGCATATTTGCTTGTGAATAGCTACAATTTAATGTATATAGTAACTATATAGTCAAGGAGGGAAACTTAAAAATGTTTAATAAAAATGTAAAATATTTTACAACTGGTGAGTTCGCTAAAATTTGTAAGGTTAATAAACAAACACTAATTTACTACGATCAAATTGGTTTATTATCCCCAATTATGAAGGATAGTAAAGACTACCGTTATTATTCCATTGCACAATATGAATTTTTTAGTGTGATAGAGCTATTAAAGGAGGTTGGTATGTCTTTAAAGGATATTCAAAAATATATGGCAGAAAAATCACCTGAAAATTTCTTAGACTTAATGTATCAGCAAAAGAAAATTGTAGCGAAAAAACGTCGAGAACTAGAGATGATTGAAAGCATTATTGATGTAAAAATCGATTTAACAAAAGAAGCCTTACATCTTGATTTTGATAGCATTACGATTGAACATCTGCCAGAGGCAACGTTGTATTTAAGTAAAAATATCGAGAATTCGACGGAAGAGCAGTTTACGAAGGCTGTTTCAGACTTTATAGATGAATTAGATCGCTCTCAATTAGACACAGGTTATCCCATTGGAGGAATTACAAGAAGAGAGCAAGTATTAGCCGGAAACTATGATAATTATAGTTATTTGTATATAGAGCAGCCACACCCACGAGAAGGTCATCCATATTTCGAGGCGATTGAAGGAGATTTTATTGTTGGATACCATGTAGGAGATTCTACTATACTTGGTGAAACTTACGAGCGATTATTTAAGGTTATGCAGGTGAACGGTTTTGAACTAGGGGAGTACGTATATGAGGAATATATTTATGACGCCGTTATTAAAAATCGTGAAGAGGATTATGTAACGAAAATTATGATAGAAATTAAAAAAGGTTGTTGATAAGTTAACTTATCAACAACCCTGCTACACAATATGCTTTAGTGCAACGTTAAGTTTATTTCAGGATGTTCCTTCTGAATTTCTTCTAATTTATTGTCATGGATTCCTTTTAAATTTTTATTAAAAAAGCCTAGTGACAATTCATTAATCAGCATAAAAATAGCATTCACATCTGCGCCAGATTCATTAATAATTGGTGAAACTGCTGCTAAATCTGTAAAACTACCATGATTTGTTTTAGGAATAATAGCTGTGTAAACACCAGGCTTTTCAATCGTTTTATTTCTTAAATAGGATTCTACAAACAACTCATCTCGATTACCTGGTTGTTGGCTATATGCTTCTTTCATAAAATTAATGGATGCCTCCGCATTCAACAACATAAACGGCTTTTCTGGACCATTTGTTGGCATAGCGTCACCATATAAACCACCATCCATATCAATTGCCGCTTTAATGCGATCATCCTTTACAAGCATTTGTGCAGAAGTCGCACCACCAAAAGAGTGGCCTAGCATACCAATATTGTCATCATCTATTAACGCTGCAATTGCTTTAAAATTCTTATCAAAATCACCTTTAATGACCTCATCTAAAACAAATGATGTATCCTGTTCCCAAAGCTTGATACGATCACTCAGGAAGGTAATTGTATTTTCAATCGGTGTGAAATCCACACGATCTCCATCTGGGAATACAGTTGTTGCCGCATCACCTGTAAAGTTAAGAGCGACCACTACATAGCCATGGCTTGCTAGCTCCTCTAGTTGGAAGGTGTTTTGGCGACTATATAAACTCATTCCATGTGCAAATAATAGAAGCGGGAATTTTTCTTTTGACTTAATCGGCGTCGCATCTTCATAAGAATGAGTTTCCGTCAATCCTAAATGTGTTGTAGCGATATATGGAAAACCTTGTGTGGTTGCTAATTGTTGTGTTAAGGCCTCTATCTGTTCAAAGTAAGGAGAGGGCTGTCCAGTCCCTTTTTCAGCAGGATAATAAACCTGTATCATTAATTCTCGATTTACCTGATGATTAGGTACGACAAATTCTTTACGATTCTTATCGATGAGGTGAAATGCCTGGGTTCCTACCGAATATTCTCCTGTAGGTTCAGGAAAAGATATGATTGGAAAAAGCTTTGGTAAGGTGAACATTCCAAATGCTACTGCAGCAATACCTACAAGTTTTAAAATTTTCATACTTAACTTTTTTGAAACAATTGTGCTTTTAGGCTTTACAAAAACCTGCAGTGTCAATAGTAATGAAACAATATAAGCAGGGATCATACGCCAGTTAGCACTAATTGAAATAATTGTAGCTAATAATAATATATAGTTGACAACTAACATAAATATATTAATTTTAGTTATCCCACGCTGTCTAAATGTCAGTAAAATGCTTGATAATAATAAAACAATCGTAAATATAACTTCTAAGGTTTTCATATTATATCTCCTTTAACATACATGCGAATGTATGTAATTGTTCAATGATGTAAAATTGCAAGTAATCTATACATACATACAAATGTATGTAAGAGACTAAAATAATAAACTACATAAAGTAGTCTACTATTCGTGAACTTTATCAAATAAAGCTAAAAATACGCCCTTCAATTCATTATTTACAAGTGGCATTCCAATCCCTTCGAACAGTAAACTAATATGTTCGATTTTTTGAATAAACTCAGCTCGGCTTACACGAAATATTTCTGGATTCATCCAAATGTCAAAAAGCATTGTAAAGGTTTCAGCTGCTTGCTTCGGAAAAGCAATTTGTAGCGAGCCGTCTTGATTGCCTTCTTCAATAATTTTTTGAATGCCTGGCGCAACAACCTGTATTCCTTCTGTGATGCGACTATAAACAAACTCAGCAGAATTCATTTTTAAAGGGATCGTGGATAGGTTTTCTTCTTTGACACTTTGAGAAATTGAAAAAGAAATTCCTTGCCTTAAACGTTCTAAAGCATTTAAGTTTTCTAAATCGGATATTTCATTAAAATAATTATTTGCCATCAGCATTTCTTTTGTAATGGCATCAATAACATCAGCACGTGTTTTAAAATGATGATAGAAAGCTCCTCGAGTGATATCTCCCACATCATCTACAATCTCTTGAATTGTTACATTGTCCCAACCATTTACAGTGAATAATTTAACAGCTGATTCAATAATTCTTTTTCTCGTAACTTCTGGATATTTATTTCTGGCCATAAAATATCTCCTTATAGATACATTCGAATGTATTTATATAATAGAGGGAGCCGTCTTAATTGTCAACAACATACTATTTCACTCAAAACAATTAGAAAAGAACTAGTAAAGGTAAGTAATTTTGCATGTATGTTGAGCTTTAATGGAAGTAAAATCCTAGTGTTTTAAAGCGAATTAAAATCTAGTCCTAATAAGTAAATGATTTCCTGACGATACAATAGTGAAGAAAAAATGAAGGAATCATTCGTTTCAGTAAAATGGAGAGGTGAAAAAATGGATCCAAAAAAGGTAACGCTTTATCCGAAAGCAAATGATGTATTTGTAGATGTACGTTTAGCTTGTTATTTTAGACCATTGCTGTCTTTTACTGATGTAGTTGAAGGAACTGAATATGTCCTTCACCTTTTAGGAACTGATGGATTATTTTGCGAGGAAGAGTATTTAAATGCAGAGAATAACTTTTGGGGATTTCGTTACATAGACGGAAAATACGATTTTCTTGGAGATCTTCGTGTGTTTGGGGATGGGAATATGCCGGACGTATATGCTTTTCTGCAAACTGATTTTGCAAAAAACAAAAATTACTACCTGGAAAATAAAATAACTGTCAATAAATACAAAATGGGAATCCAAGATGGTTTGAATCAATTAGCTAAAAATTTCGATGTGGATTATTATGCTGAAGCATTTTATAGCTATGAATTTACTAGATATCATTATGAATGCACCGGAGAATTTAGGCATATTACAGAGCTAACAGAAAGCTGGGGCCACGATGATACGGAGGTGTTAATTAGTAAAGAAGAAGCGCAAGAGATGAGCGAGGAGTTTTTCATGAATCTAAAATGGAACGTCACGCATGACTATGGTATTGATGAGAGCTTGATTCGTGGGGCAACTGAGCGTTATCGCTTTATGTCGATCATTGGTGGCGGAACAGTATTTATACTGCTAAAACCCAAAGAGCAGACGGTATATTTATTAGAGTACTTTTCTTAACATGGAGGAATAGTCATGCAAACATGGGCTGAACGATGGACGCAATTATTAAAACAGCTTGAACAGCAAGGGGCCAGGGTGCATCCGCTTGAGATAAAGCCAGTAGCTACAGAGAACGAGCTACTAATAGTAGAGGAGCGACTTGGCGTTCGTATTCCTTTTGAGTTCCGTAATTTATTATTACTTTGTTCGCGACAAGTGGGAATGTATTGGTCTTTGCCAGACGAGGCCCTACTTCCTATTGAACTAGAATATACACCTTCAGGTGATTTTGGCTGGAGCTTGGAAGAGCTTGAATTCCCTGATTTCGGCGGAAACGGTGAAAATCTAGATGAACAACTATACTTACAGTTTCATACAGCTGGAAACGGTGATGCACTTCTTATTAGGATTGAGGATGGTTCCGTTTGGTATTGGAGTCATGAGGAAGATGAGTTTGACCTACTTGTTGGGAGTTTTAAAATCTATACTGAACGAGCCACAGCTTTAGGTTGTATAGGTGCAGATTGTGGCCAGCATCGACAGTTTTGTAGTGAGGATGGTTTGGATTTGAGCCTGACTAGCTCTGAAATATGGTTGAATTGGCTAGAACAATATTTCACACTAACTCTGAAGCAAGCAATGTCTAACTTAGAATCCTTATTAATATATGTATCGATGCATGGAGTGAAAGATAGAGTTCCAGAAGCATTTGCACAGTTTGATCCTAGTACGGTGTATTATGCACTTCGAAATAAAATTGAACAATCACTGCCACCAGCAAATAAAGAAGCATGGAGTGAAGTGCTAGCAAAGGTTTGTGCGGTGAAGGCAAGTGATTGGGTAAGGACGCTTTGGAGTGACAAAAATGATATTCCTAGCCGGGTTCGAGATTATTTAACAGCAAATTGTCTACCAGTAGAAGAAGGTTTATCTCTTGTTCTTCAAGATATTGAGAAAAAGACGATTGATCCATATACAGCTTTTCACCGACTACGTCATTTTCATAATCCGAAAACTATAGCTTGGATGAAGCCGTATGTTTCATTTCCTATAGATGGATGGGCTACGCTTTTAGCAGAATCACAGCCAAGTGCAGAGACGTTATTTGAATGGTTGAGCGGCAGTGAAGTAGAAAGGCTTATAGTGATACGGTCGGTATGGCAAATGATGCAGCATGAAATTGCGCCAACAACATGTGTAGATAAAGACAATTGGAGACAATTACTTGCTTTTTGGAAGGAAAACGAAATACTACGGAAAAATAAACAGCTGTTTAGCCAAGCTCTTGCAGGCTTAGATAGTTGGTGAATAAAAGGGGAGAGAAGAATGAACTATTTCACTATATTTGCATCTAAGAACAACATTGATGATATTGAAGTAAAAATTTCAGATGTTTTTGTAAAGGGCTTTGCAATCGATAAAAATGACAATGAGTATGTAATAAAATCCAAGGCACTGTTTAAAAAATATAAATTAATAATTAGAGTCATGTCTGAAGATTCGAATCCAGATTACTTCGCTAATAATATTCCTGGGATGATGGGTTATTACGATAACATTCCTTTTGAAGATGACAACTTAAAAGAATTAGTTTTGACTCAAATATCTGTTTTAAATACAGTGATTGCGATTGAATCGGAAAAAGAGATAAATGAAGATCAGCTGCAGTTATTTACGAACTTGCTATCAAGTATAGGGGGGATTGGCTTTTTACCGAATGGCACTTTATTAGATGATGAAGGGATCGTTATTGTTTATCATGACGGGCTATCAGGACCATCAAATTTCAGACCTCATGCATGTACACGCAAGGTAATGGGACAAGAGGTGACATCAGAAGAAGGCGAGCAAAGAAAAAATAACACGATAGTATATTTAAAGGAAAGAGCTATTCCATATACAACTTCACTTCCTCAGCTCTCACCAATTGAGGCTTGTCAGTTTAAAACGCAAGAGGACATCGCTAGAAGGGCTGTAGCCTTGTTAATAGTTATCCAATTCGCCTGTGATGTAGCACAAGGCGAAAATGTAGATGAATCGAGAGAGTTTTTCGTCAATATGTTGCGTAAATATGATGTGGATAATTATCTAACTAGCAATGAAAGAGACTTTTTACATACGTCAGAACCAAATGGGAAAGAAGCTATTAATATTTCTTGGCAATATGAGGCTTATTGGACACTTATTTGGGCACTTGGATTTGTTGAGAAGCTCGATTTTCCTGATGAAGTGTGCGATTGCGAGTATGCAATTCAAGTGGTTTCTAACTACGAATCGTTTGAACAGTTTTATTTACAAACTACTATGCGTAGTCAGGAAGAGATCTTAGATGAGGCCGACAAAATTTACAGATACCATTGGGCTTGCGTAGATAGTCGTATAAAAGACCAAGCAGCTCCTGCAGGGATGAATGAAAGCATCGTCATGGAAAGACGCAGAGGATTGTTCTGGATGATAGGGCATCGAAGTGAAGAATGGGATAACATGTCGATGGATACTTAAATATACATGAAGAATAGCAAACTAGAAAAGCTAGTTTGCTATTTTTATATTATTATTTAATATAATTAGGTTTGCTTACTTTATCAATCAGCAGAAGGCCATCATATTGATCTCGTGGAACAAGACTTTCCTGAATCATTCCCCAGCTATACGATAAACGTGGCTCAAACATCCATGAGTTTCCTCTCTCATTTTGACGGTTTCGCATGTCGATAAATGTGTATGGTTTATTTGACGATGAAAGAATATCCTCGATTGATCCTTTTACTGTCGGTAAAACGGCCATAGGTTCACCCATATTGTTTGCTGTTTCGCCACTAGTCATGTAAAGACCAAGTATATAACTATATTTCTTGTAGCTATCTGGTAGACGTTCACCCATCAATTTTACCGGATAAGGAGAACCCATTACTTCGGATTGTACTTTACGAATATGGTCATTATGCGCCCAGACGATAAATTTTTCAGTTGGATAAATCTCCTCTGCTAACCAAAGAAGGTTTTCCATCATTGATTGGTCACGCCATTCCATTGTCTTTAAAAATGAATCATATTTATTTTGTTCTAAATCAATATTTGATTGAATTGATAGTTCTACATATTCGTCTGCTAAACGGATACGGTCAGCTAAAGTACGTTCCATAAGCTTTACAATATGAGGCTCGCTCGGATAAGCCGCTTTTAACTCTTTTTCTTTTAGCTGTACTTGTGATTTTACTTGTTTATACACTTCGATAATGCTTGGTTTCGCCTTTTGGTAGCCTTTTAGATCTGTACCGAAGCTCCAGTCAACAAGTTGCTCCTCTACTTCACTGAACTGTTTTGCAAGCTTACTATTTTGTAGCCAGTCCCCGTTTGTGAATGCACCTTGCTGTTGAATATCAAAGCCTGCTAATTTTAAAGGTTTATCGGTATTCTGTATTTTTTTAGCATACTCAAATAACGGCAGTGTTTCTTTTGTCCACCATACACCAAAAATAGCATCCTTCATCGTTTGTTTCGCTGTTTGTTTATCAATTTGTCCTTGAGCATTCATGGCATTCCCCATCCCGCTTTCGAAAGCTAGGACATTGTAGCCCATTTCTTGGTGTAAAAATTGAATTAAACGTGTTTTCGCTAGACTAAATTCTGCTGCGCCATGTGAACTTTCCCCTAAAAAAACGATGCGCTTATCATGCAATAAAGGCTTTAGCATCTCTAAATCTTCAAATTTAGTAGATGGGATGTTTTGTTGACCAACTGCTTCAGGTTGAATGGATGTTAAGCTGTAAGCGTGGTCGTTTGTCCACTTTTTCCAATCTTGAAGAGTTTCATTGGATGTGCGAGTTTGCTTCACTTCTAATTTGTTATCTAAAGCTACGCGTTCTTCTACCGCTGGAACTGCAGCGGATGCATTTGAAACTCCGTTGAACGCTACAAAATTTGTTAGTGCAATACTTAATGATAATAAAACCTTACGTTTCTTACCTTTTATCACTTTCTATCAGTCCTTCGCTATATGTTAAGACCAATTATAGATAGTAAAGTTTAAAGTAAAAGGGGACTTTGTTTAAATTTTGTTTAAATTTGGTCGAATGTCATTATTTTGGATTATTCGAGCGAGGGCAGGTAAAAAAACATCTCCAAAGCGTAAGTACACTGTAGAGATGTTAATTGTTTTATTTATAGTGATACGTGCTAGCTCTTGGATTATTCCGCTGTATTTGATTGAACCATGCACGATCCTTTTCCTCTTGTTTTAATGTATTAACGATGGTTGATGAGCAGCTGACACAGATTTTTGCCTGAGTAACTTGTCCACAGCGTTCACAAGGTGCGCCTAAATTAGGGAAAATCGATTTTTTTAATTTTCCTGCTTTTACCCATTTATAGAGTAGCTCAGTTGAAACCCCAGTTAATGCAACTACCTCATCATTCGTTAAATAGCGATTATTTTTTCTCAGTAAAAAATGATGTAGTTCTGAAAAAATATCTTCTTCTCTCACATCAATCCTTTTAGTAAATAGCTGCATGTTGATTATTCTCCTCGTTTACTTCAATTGATGACTTCTTCTATATTTTCATTTGCGTTGTTAGGTTGCTCGTCATATTTATAGTTTTCCCAGCGATTTCGTGCTAGTTTTCGATATTTATTGGAAACATTTCGATCTGCTATTAGTCGAGAGAATCCTTTTTTTGCCTCAGCAATATCTCCGAGTCGAAGGCTTAATTCTGCATGTAAAAATTGAATTCTCTCTCCGCCCTCTTGATTGGATGCAAAAGATTTGCTGTAAAAGTCCCTTGCAGCCAAGAGGTAGCGCATTTCCGATTCACTATCATTTTTTAAGCGATATAGCCAGGCTATTTTTAATGCAAAATTGGCCATAAGAAGTGATTCTTCCATGGATGCTCTTGATACAAGATAAGCTAATTTAAAGCTTACAATGGCATCATCGATTGTACGTTCCTTGCACATATCCATTGGGTTTTTAAGCTCTTTTATGTATAGCTCATCAATAAGAAGCATGAAAGGTCCATATGTTCTTGTCATAGATTTGTGGTAAGCATAGCCACAATGTGGACAAACGGCAACTTCATACAATAACGGGTTTAAACCTTCGTAAACTGGCATGAAGTCTGTTTGTTCTTCGATAACTTTATATCGATTAGGGCGTACTTTATATGTAGTAAAATGCTTTTTGCAAAACTTACAATCCACACTACTTTCATAGTAGTAAATGTTAAATGCCATAAGAATCAACTCCTTTACATCCAGACTATTATTGTTTCTTTTGTTCTATTTATATGATGGATAGTATCGTTCAATATGTTTAATTTAGTTACCTTTATATTAACAATTCTATGTTCTTTGGTATACTCCTTTAGGATTATTAAAATAAAAATGTTCATTACTTTCTTAGTTATTTGAAATTTCGATATGAACCCGTAATAGTATTTATCGGTGTAGTTGGAGTAAGTTATACATTTATTTTAGTTTGTCAAATTACGTACAAATGTTAAATTAAATAGCTCTTTATTTTTTTATTATAAAATTGTTTATATAGGTGGTAATACCTATTTGTAATCTTGGTGTAAAGATGTTTCTTAATGTAAAATTACAAGTGTATTGATTGGGAAAAAACAGGGTTATTATTGACCGATAAAGAGGAATCACTCAACGCTTACCCGTAGCGGAAATTAGCTGTCTTCAAATTAGATTCATCACCAAAAGTTGTGGACGACACTTTGAATTGTATGTGTTGATTGGAGTAGAGGCTGGACGCCCCCAGGAAAGCGCCTAGCTGGAATGGGAATAAAAACCATTACTTGGTGATGTTTCTCTAATAGATATACCTAATGAAATTATGTAAAACGATAAGGAGGAGAGAACGATGGATTATAAAATTGTATTCTTTGACGTGGATGGAACGCTTGTAAACTATGAAGATGGTTGCATTGAAGAAAGTACAAGGAACGCTATTCAACAATTAAAGAGTAAAGGAATTCATATTGTTGCTGCTACAGGAAGACCTTTATCGATGTGCCAGGATTTAAGAAATGTAGGAATAGAGACGTTTATTACAGCTAATGGTGCATATGTTAAGCACCAAGATCAAGTCATACATAAAATACCTGTTGCAGAAGAAATTGTCCAGATAGTTAAGGCTTTTGCTGATGAAAATAAGCAAAGTTTATCTTTTTTTACAGAACAATTGTCAATGAATAACGTCCAAGAAGAAAAGACTTTAAAAGCTATGCAAGAAACATTATCTTTGCAAGAGTTTCCTGTTATTAATGAGGATATTTTAGCTCAAGAGGTTTATTTAATGTGTTTATATGGTGATGAGGATATAGAGAAAAAGTATACTTCAAAATTTCCTCATTTATTATTTAAAAGGTGGCATCCTTACATTACAAATGTTTTACAACAGGATGTTTCCAAATCTATTGCTGTCCATGCTGTACTAGATTATTTCGACTTGAGTCCTGAGAAAGCGCTTGCTTTTGGTGATGGAGATAATGATATCGACATGCTGGAGCAGGTTGGCTTTGGCATTGCAATGGGTAATGGTAGCGAAGCATTAAAAAAAGTCGCTGACTATGTAACGAAGAAATCAGTTGAGGATGGTATTGATTTTGCTCTACGTGAGCTACAAATAATTTAATAGTAGGCTTAAACTAATAGTAGGAATCATCTAGTCACTAAGAAAAAACTTTGATTATGAAACGCATTTTTACAATACAACATTGATAATTACATGGAGAAAACTGTATTAAATTCAATACTCATAATGTTGTCTCCTTTGAGTTATTATAAAGCTAACTATTAAAAATTATTACACTTTAGGTGGGATGGATTTATGGCGCATCACGTGCAATCTCTTATTGAACATTATGGATATTTTGGCATCATTCTTATCCTAGTAGGAGGAATTGTCGGGCTGCCACTTCCTGATGAAATATTTTTGACATATGTAGGGTATAGTGTATATCAAGAAACTCTTGCACATATTCCAGCATTAATCAGCGCTATGATAGGTGCAGCGGGGGGAATTACCCTGAGCTACTATATAGGCTATAAATTTGGGTTACCTTTATTACGAAAATACGGTTCGAAAGTCCATATTACTGAACAGAAAATTGATTTTACTAAAAAGTTATTTGAAAAAATTGGACCAATATTATTATTAATAGGGTATTTTATTCCTGGTGTACGTCATCTTACTGCATATATTGCGGCTATCAATAATTATCCTTATAAAAAATTTGCTTTCTTTGCTTATACGGGAGCAACTATATGGACATTTACTTTTATTACTTTAGGGAAGGTACTTGGAGAGAAATGGCATTATGTTGGGTTATATTTATCCCGCTACAGCATTTATCTTATAGTATTGTTCATAATAATTATGTTGATCGTTTATGTGGTTTTCAAAAAAAGGAATTTCCCGAAATAAATGATTAAGAAAGAGGCTGGGACAAAACTAGCTTCAATTAGTGAGAAATCCGAATTTGAATGAATTCAAATTCGGATTTCTCTATTTTTTATGTTGTCTCCATATAGCTCTTAGCTAATGGCTGTGAATTTTCTTAAATTCACGGCCATTAATGCGAGGCCCATCTCGTTTTCAACCTTCGATTTTCCTCGTACAGAAAATCGAGTGAAACGCAAATTAGCCTTCAAGAATCCAAAAACTGGTTCCACGTCAATTTTGCGTTGACGATAAATGGTACTCGTTTTTTCTTCTGAAAGCTTTGCTCTCACATATTCTTTTTGTTGTTCCCACTTCTCATTCACCATTAACTTACGATTATTTCCTTCTTTTGCTTTTGTACATAATGAACGGAGGGGGCATCCGGAACAGTCTTCACATTCGTATACCTTAAACTCACGCGTGAAATCATACTTATCCGTTTTCGTGGTACGATATTTAAATACAAGCTGTTGTTGGTTTGGGCAAGTGTATCGATCATTTTCTTCATCATAATCCCAGTTCGCTGTATTGAATTCGTTTTGCTTATACTTTTTCTTCTGTTCTTTTAAATACATGTTGTACGTGATTAAGGCTTCTCGCTTACGATTGGAAAGGATATCATCATAATTTTGTTCACTGCCATATCCGGCATCTGCGACGATGTGTTTTGGTAACTTAAAATAATGTTGTTCGATTTCATCTAAAAATGGGATTAATGTACGTGTATCCGTTGGGTTCGGAAAAATACTGTAGGCAAACGCATACTGACCTTCTGTAGCCACTTGTATGTTATAACCTGCCTTCAATTGACCATTTTTCATATAGTCATCTTTCATACGCATAAATGTCGCATCCGGGTCTGTTTTCGAATAACTATTTCGTTCGTTAAAGATTTCGAAGTCTCTTTGATATTTTAGTTTGCGTTCAATATAGTCGATTAATTGTTTGCGAGCTAGCTTTGGGAATTTCCGTTCCGTTCTTAAAGCCTTTCGCTCTGCTACATCCGATGAGTCCTCAATTTTTCGATCATATTCAGAAATCACTTCATCTACTTTTTCGACCATTTGAGCGAGGTCTTCCAATGCTAATTCCTTTTCATTTTCCCGTTCAATTTCTGGCATGATTTCTTTTTCAAGCAGCTCATCGTATAGCTGGTTTGACTTTTCAATTAGTCCGTTATGATATTTCTCAATCGACTTTTTCCACACGAATGTAAATTTGTTCGCATTCGCTTCAATCTTTGTTCCATCAATAAAAATAGCTTCTTGATCAATTAATTCTTCCTGTACCAGCTGGCAGCGGAATTGAACGAAGCATTGACGAATCAACTCTTTCACCTCTGGATGGACACGGAATCGGTTGATTGTGCGGTAGGTTGGTTCATACCCTTGAGCTAGCCACATCATCCGAAGACTATCTTTTAAAAGCGCTTCAATTTTGCGCCCTGAGAAGACAGATTGCGTGTAGGCACATAAGATAATTTTAAGCATCATGCGTGGATGGTAGGCAGGACAGCCCTCATTTCGAAGGAATAGTTTAAACGCTTCGGGCGGGATACTTTCGACTAAATGGTGGACATGGAAGGCAATATCATTCTTTTGTAACTTCACTTCTAAATCTAAAGGCAAAACTAATTGATTCATGTTATAATCTTTAAACATAAGGATCCTTCTTTCTGTATAATTTTGTTGTGGTGACCTAATTTTATCAGAAGTGGTCCTTATTTTTTTATGAAAAAAATTTAAAGCCGGTGAAATTTTACTGATCGTAAAATTTCACCGGCTTTTTAGTTTAGAGATGGGTTTTGTCCCAGCCCCTTTTGCTATATTAAGGCAATATTGCAAATGAACGCACAGGGAATCCAGAGGCTTTCTCAGGCTTTGGCACAATATTGAATATAGCAGCGCCTTTTGGAGGTAGCTTATCCAAATTTGTCATAAGCTCAATTTGGTAAGTATCTTGCTCAAGCACAAAATATTCGCCATCTAGCTTACCATTTTTACGAAAATCAGCTGCTGAATCTGTATCAAAAGTTTCGTGGCCAATAGCACTTACTTTTCGTTCGTTGAATAAAAATTGTAATGCTTCTAATCCCCAACCAGGAATATGATTATTACCATCCGCATCCTTGTTACTGAAAGCCTCTTTATCTGGCCAACGTTTACTCCAATCCGTACGCAACGCAACGAAGGTACCTGCTTCGATTTCCCCATATTCAGCCTCAAAATCAAGAATATCTTGAACACTTAATGTGAAGTCGTTATTAATTTCGGCTTCCTTAGATTTATCGATAACGATTAGTGGTAGGACTAGTTCTTTTAGCTCCAATTCTTCTAAATAGCGCGTATCTCGCACAAAATGGATAGGTGGATCGATATGTGTTCCGTATTGCCCAGGGAAAGTGAATTGCTGCGCAAAGAAGCCATCATCATGGGAAAATAATGTTTCAAATTTTGCATCATCAAACATAAAGAAGTGGGGCGAATTAGGACCAAATGTATGTGTTAAATCCACCCATTCTTTCGATTTCAATAGTTGAATTGCTTGTAAAAGTTCGTTTGCCATAATATCTTCCTGCTTTCTTTTAATTATTTTTGGATGCAACAATAAAAAAGAGCCCTCCTTGTAGAAAGAGGACTCTTGTGCAAAACAACTAAAGTAAGTCTTCTCATCTTCAAGGCTAAATTTCGCCAATTGGAATTAGCACCATACCTATAGGCTGGTTGCTGAGACTTCATAGGGCCAATCCCTCCGTCTCTCTTGATAAGAAAATGCGATATAAGAATTTTCAGAAATAATGTTTACAAACACTTTAGCATATTTATTTATAGTTTACAAGTTCAATAGGGATACATGGTTAAAATTCATAAAGATGCTAAAGGCAAAAAAAGAGGGCCCTCTTTAAAGGGCCAACTCTTCACCAATTCAAAATTAATGTTAGCTTACAACAGCTCTTATCAGTAAATGTTATATGAAATCCATCTGGTGTATAGTTCGTTTCGAATTTTAAAGTAATACCTGTTAACGCAATTAATTTTTCAACTTCTGTTTTATTTGATTGTTGTGCTGCGTTCATAAGATCATGTGCAAATTGCTCGGATTCATCAATTTTATCTGTAAGTAATTGTGCTTGCTGCATAATAGCCTTGATCCGTTTCGCAGAAGTCTTCAATCTATTTGTATTGACGGGTGGAAATGGACTTCTATTTGTTGGGTTTGTTGGCATTGCTAGATGTCTAGAAGGTAGTTGAGTAGTTGGTTGATTTGCCATTGCCCATGCTGGATAATAATTAGGATAGACAAAATACGGATAAGGATTGTAATACAACTAAATTCCTCCTATCCTATAGCTGATACTCTATATTATGTACAACAAAGACTTTCGGTGTTAATGGTTACTGCTTTGAAAAGCCTGAGTAAAAGGGGCTCAGTTCAATGGCTTAAATCTTGACCAATTTATTCTTTTTCAAAAGGAGTTATTAAGATGGATATTCGTGCATACATAAAAAATGGTTTTGAAGTTTACTATGAACGTTATAATCAGGTGTCTGAAGAAGGATTTTGTAGGTGGATGTGCCCTGACGTACCTGAAGAAATGAAAGTAGCTGATATCGATGCAGAGTGGTCTATGTGGAGAATGATTCCTTCCACTGTAACAGAGGAAGATATTCAAACGTTAGAAAAAGAGTTCGGACTTAATTTTCCCGAATGGTATAAAGCTTTTATTTCAACGTATCATCATTATTTTGGTGTAATACCTGACCAAAGTATTGAAGAACCTTTAAATAACGTAAGGGATATGTTTAATCCATCATTATGTAGTTTAGGATATCTTCCATTTACATGGGATACAGAGTATGGAAAAATAATTTGTATTGATTTAAATAATAATGCTGATGAAGAAAATTGTGCAATATATGAAATTGAACATGAAATTTTATTTGATGATGATGCCGATATTCAATCGTCATTAGACTATCTGTATCCAAATTTCAAGGCATATTTTGATGATACTTTCCTTGAGTCTAATAAATAGCAAAAAGGAAGGGGCATTTTAGACAGCACCTTCCTCGCATTTTTTTACTTATAAGCAACGTACCTATTGTTTGTTTCTATCGAAGATTAACCATAGGAACGTAGTAGCAGCGGCAAGCATCACCATGAAGAATCCGTATACAGGTGTATGCGCTAATGATTGGTGGCGAATGATGAATCCCCCGATGTATGAACCTAGAAAAATACCAATGTTAAAGGCCGAAATATTTAATGCTGAAGCCATTGAGATAGCTGATGGTATATATTTTTCTGAAAGTTGAACGGTATAAAGCTGTAATCCCGGTACATTCATAAACATAAATAGCCCCATCATAAAGACCATCATTAATCCAATAAACGATGATTCTAAAAAGAAGCCGATGCCGAGTAGTGCTAATGCTAAGCCAATAAAGATAATAAAGATAGAACGTAAAGGGTTATTATTTGCAAAATGACCACCTAATGTATTACCGATAGCAACACAAATACCAAATACAACTAATATAATGACAATTGCTTGAGGTGAATAGCCCATATATTGCTCTAATATAGGGGAAACATATGTGTACACTACAAACACGCCACCATATCCGATTGCTGTAATAAAGAGAATTAATAGCATTCGTATATTCCCTAATACTTTCCCGATATCGCGAATAGATATTGGATTGCCTTTCGATAATTGACTAGGCACAAGCAGAGCATTACTAATTAATCCAATAATACCAATAACGACAATAAAAATGAACGACATTCGCCAGTCAGTAACTTGTCCAATAAAAGTTCCTAATGGGACACCTGTCACAGTTGCTACTGTTAACCCTGTGAACATAATAGCTATTGCACTTGCTCGTTTATTAGGTGCCACAACATCTGCAGCGATAACAGAGGCAATAGACATAAACACGCCATGTGCTAATGCTGAAATAACACGGCCGGCAAGTAGTAATGAGAATGAGGGTGCTAGAGCTGCAAGTAAATTCCCGATAATAAAAAGCACCATGACGAGCAGCAATACATTTTTACGACTAAGGCGCGATGTTAAGGCTGTTAAAAGCGGTGCACCAATAGTTACACCTAGTGCATATATGGATACGGTTAAACCCGCAGTACTTAACGTTATACCGAAATCTTCTGTAATTAATGGAAGAAGTCCGACGCTTATAAATTCTGTAGAGCCAATACCAAAAGCACTGATCGCAAGTGCGAGTAATGTTAGTTTTGCATTCGGCACTTTTGTATTTTTCATTCTATTAATATCTCCTTTGATTTTTTGTATAGTGTATAGTAATATTCATACATGCCAGAAAGTTACGTAGGGTACTTTTAGTTACTTTTGAATATTACAGGGGGTTTACAATGAAAAAAGTTTATAATATTGGTGTCGAAGCCACTCTTGAAGTAATTGGGGGTAAATGGAAACCGGTCGTTCTTTGTCATCTAACCCACCATGGTAAGATTCGTACGAATGAATTTCGCCGATTGATTCCAGGCATTTCGCAAAAAATGCTAACAAGCCAATTGCGTGAATTAGAGCAGTCTGGATTAATTAATCGCAAGGTTTTCAATCAAGTACCGCCAAAAGTTGAATATTCGCTAACACCTTATGGTCAAGAGATGGACCCTGTGCTGAACATCCTTTGCACTTGGGGTGAAAAACATATCGAAGTGATGCAAGATAAAGGTGAAGATGTACTGTTAATGCAACGTGATGAAGATATCGCGATGATGCATACATCTTAAAATAGATTGGAAAGAGACTATCTAAAAAAGTTTTCTATACTAAGAAAATAAGACAGTCTCTTTCACGTTTACATAACTATCGTTTACATGACAAAATCAAACTCATCTGGGTTTGGTCCAACACGTTGATCTAGGTTCATGGCGTTAATGATCGCCATCTCTTCATCAGTTAGTGTGAAATCAAAAATATCAGCGTTTTGAATCATACGTTCTTTGCGCACAGATTTTGGAATTGTGACGATACCATTTTGAATATCCCAGCGTAAGATAACTTGAGGATTTGATTTCCCGTATTTTTCAGCTATTTTTGAAATAGTTTCATTTTCAAGAAGTCCACCTTGCATTAATGGTGCCCAAGCTTCCATTTGTATATTGTGCTCTTCGCAGAATGAACGTACCTCAGTTTGTTGTAATCGTGGATGTAATTCCACTTGGTTAATAGCTGGTGTGATACGAGCTATTTTAAGAAGATCCTGTAAGTGCGAAACTTGGAAGTTACATACCCCAATAGCTTTAATTTTCCCTTGCTCGTATAAATCTTCGAGTGCTCTCCAAGCTTCTGCAAATTTATTTTTACCTGGCCAATGAATGAGATATAGGTCTAAATAATCTAGCCCTAATTTTTCTAAGCTGTCTTCGTATGCTGCAATTGTCTCTTCATAGCTCAAGCCATCGTTCCATACTTTTGATGTAATAAATAAATCCTCACGTTTTAAACCAGTAGTTGCTAGTGCCTGACTAATACCTTCACCAACCCCTGCTTCATTACCATAAATAGCAGCAGTATCGATACTACGGTAACCAACCTCGATCGCATTTTTCACCATTTCTGCTGTAACATCATTCGGTACTTGAAATACGCCTAGACCCATACCAGGCATTTGTAAGCCGTTATTTAATGTAATTTTATCTTGTAAATGATTAATCATTTTTCTGTCCTCCAATTTTCATCTGTTCTTTGTTGCTTTTTTATTATGCTTCCATGCCATTGCAAAAAAAAGTACGCACTTTTTAGTTTCATAGAAACGTGGAGGTTACTTTTGTGAGATATCAATGGTTCACAAGAAGAAATTTTATTAGTTTACGTGGTTCGGTCCTCTGTATAGGTTACAATTAGTGGTAGAAAAGTAAATCTTGTGGGGTAGGTGAATAATGCATGGTAATAACGAAAAACTTGGCAGATCACTTTGAAATGACGGAAATCAAGATGTTTGAGTCGAGGCTGAATGCAATTAAGGAAGTTCAGAACAATGCAATGGGAGTTGAGGTTGGTCAATTTGATGGTGCCTATGGTTTCACCGTTAAAAACATTCCCGGTCCCTCTTACAATGTGGTAAAGGGCGATAGTTTTATTTCGGAGAATACGATAGATAAAATCCTTAGCTTTTATAGAACAAGAGAAATACCAGCTCGTTTTGATTTAGCCCCTTAATATGCAAATGCTACTTCGCTACAAAAGTTACATAGCGTTGGTTTTTTTCAGAGTGACTTTCATGCAACATTATATTGTGAGCTAAATGGAGAGATAGCAGGGAAAACAAAGAATTCTTTTATTAAAATAAGACAAATCGATGAAGCCGAATTTGATCGTTACGGAAATATCTATGTTGAAGGTTTTGGTATGCCAGCATTTTTAGCAGAAAGTGTCACAGCGAATAATCAATTTCGCCTTGGCGTAATTGCGTCCGGATTTTGAATTGTGCTCGCACAATTCATTCCTTTCAAAATCCGTGACATCCGCCGGAGGCTTTATCTTCATTCAGTAGGTGTTTGAACACCCACTGAAAAGGAACCGCAACCGCACTCATTTCACCACCTTCAGAGGTGGGAGTTTTTCTACTGAATGAAGATAAAGTTTTGTATGACAAGCCAGGTTGGTCGTTTTATATCGCTTCTCTTGAAGGTGAGGACGTTGGTATTGGCTCCTTGTATATAAATGATGGAACAGCCATTTTAGCCGCATCTGCTGTAATGACAAAAGCCCGTAATCAAGGGATTCACCAAGCGTTAATACAGTTTCGTATTAACGAAGCTCTTCAACAAAATTGTAGTTTAATGATAGGTCACGCGAAATTTGCATCCATCAGCCAAAATAATATGGAGCGCTGTGGATTAAGAATGGCTTATACAAAAAGTATATAGACAGAAGTAAAATAAACGGTTTCTAGAAGGTGGAAGGGTATTCGCTGCTTGGGATAGAATAAGTAATTGATGCTTTTATAAAGGAGATGGATAGATGAATCGTTTAAATCTAATTACGTTGGGTGTAAAAGATATGGTCGAGTCTCTTAGTTTTTATCGAGAGGGTCTGGGGTTTGAAGTAATTGTTTATGGTGAGGAAGCAAATCCGGATGTTATTTTCTTTAATAATGGAGGGACAAAAATCTCACTGTTTCCGCTTGACCGTTTAGTAAAAGATATTAATGAAGCAAATCCACCAGCAATCGGCAATGGCTTTAACGGTATTACACTTGCTTATAACGGAAAGTCTAAAGAAGAAGTTGATCAAGTATTTGATTTAGCTAAAAAGGCAGGAGCGAAAATCGTCAAGGAGCCAGAAACTGTATTCTGGGGTGGTTATAGTGGCTATTTCCAAGACCCAAACGGCTACTATTGGGAAGTTGCTTATGGGGACATGTGGAAGTTTGATGATAATGATATGTTGATTATTACTAATAATTAAAAAGATAGACGTATTTGGGGAATCCAAATACGTTTTTTTGTTAGCTTATTTTATCGAGAAATATTGTTGATTTATCGATAAAATTAAAAATTTATCGCCCAACTTTTAAAATTTATCGCCTAACTTTTTAATTTTATCGACATACCCCTAGCATTAGATGTGATTTATTAAATGAATCTCTCACTTTACAGACAACGATTGAGTACAAATCTATGAAATCGTATAATACAGAATAACATTTATTTCTAAAATCTAGCGTAGATTGGGAGGATTACCATTGTATCGCATATTGTACATAGAAGACGAAAAAGAGATTGGTCAATGGGTGACAAAGGATTTAACAGAAAGAGGATATGAGGTTATATGGCTTGAATCTGGTGAAGAGGTCGATCAGCATATAGTCTCTAAGGATATCGCTATATTGGATGTGATGCTGCCAGGCTTAGATGGCTTTTCAATTGGCAAAAGAATTAAGCGAGAAAATAAAGAAATCCCGATTTTAATGCTGTCAGCACGAACTGCTGTAGAGGATAAAATAGAGGGGCTTAACTTCGCGGATGATTATTTGACAAAGCCATTCCACCCAGATGAACTTATAGCTCGTGTTGAGGTTTTACTAAGAAGATATCAGAAGAATGATGATGTACTAGATCTTCAGCATTTAAAAATTTATACGAGAGATATGCGGATTATCAATAAGCAGACGGATGAAGAAATTCAATTAACTGGTAAGCAGTTCTATCTGTTACAGTATTTTATTCGCCACTTAAATCAAATTTTAACGAAGGAACAGCTTTATGAAGGTATCTGGGGTGAAAGTTACATAGAAGGCGATAAAACATTGATGGTGCATATTCGATACTTAAGAGAAAAGATAGAAATAAATCCAGCCAAGCCGACAATTATTGAAACCATTCGTGGCATTGGATATAGGGTGAAGCTATGAAATTTTTTCGATCATTATTAGCAAAGTATATGCTGATTATTTTTTTAGCCATTTCTATTGTTCAACTATCATACTTTGCTATTGCCCTTTTTATGTTTGGAATAGGAAAAACTGATTTTTCAAGTGGAGTCCTCAGGGAAAGCGAAGTAGAGGAAAAATGGCTTGCTGAAGCTAAGAGTATAAAAAACTTCACAGAGGAAACAATTGCTCAACATTTCGAAGATTGGAAGGATCAATACCCTAAATCATCGATGTTCTGGATACGTGAGGATGGTACATTACTGACTAAGGTGGACGTAAAGGAGGACCTACCATTAAAATGGACGCCAGCATTTACGACAAAATTTATAAAAGAGCATTATGGGGAAGATCCGTTTACAGTTATAGCTTTTTTAGGACAGGACGAATCGAATGGATTTATCGTTTTTGAGATTCCTAGAGAAGTATTTAATCCACCCCTTAGAAATGTTTATGATCAATATGGGGACCTTTTAATTGTTGGCGCTATTGCGATTGTTTTATTTTTCATTGCTATATCTTTTTTATTTTTCAGAGGGATTAGAAAACGACTATTATACCTTCAAGAAGCGATGGAAATACGTGATGTAGACGGCTTACCTATTGAAACGAAGGTCAAGAAGAAGGATGAAATTGGCCAGCTTGAACAAAGCTTTAATCGCATGGTGTGCGAGCTTAGGGAGAGTAAGAATCGTGAGCAGAAGGAAGAACAGCTAAGACGTGAATTGATTGCTAATTTATCACATGACTTACGAACACCATTAACGAAAATACGAGCACAATCATATTCAGTTAGTAAAGAGGTATTATCAGAGGATGGAAAGCAAGCGATTAAGGCAATGGAAACGTCGATTGTTAATATTGATGCTTTAATAGAAAATTTAATGTCTTATACATTGCTGACGGCTAGTAAATATAAATTTGAGGCGAAAGATATCAACGTTATTCGTTTTGTGCGTGAGCAAATGACTACTTGGTATCCAGTGTTTGAAAAGGAAGGCTTTGAAATCGATATTGAGATACATCCATTTGAAAAAAATGAATGGCAAATTGATCCGATTTGGCTTGGACGTATATTCGATAATTTATTTCAAAATATTTTACGCCATGCGAATAGTGGGAAATATATTGGCGTAGAAACCGAATCAACGGAACATTATGATGCATTTATCATAAAGGATCACGGAAACGGAATGAAAAATGAATCCAATGCCAAAGGTGCCGGTATTGGCTTATCTATTGTTGATATTATGGTGAAGGGCATGAATTTAGACTGGGATATTGAGTCAAGCGAATCCGGCACAAAGATTAAAATTAAACATTATAAATAGAATAATTCGTGAAGCATGTTATGGATGTTTCATTTCAGCAATTGTCCAAACAGTATGCCAGAAAAGCTTATGGCATGCTGTTTTTTGATTCCTAATTCATGCAGACTCCTTGGGGATTAGCGGTTCATTGGACGCCCCCAAGAAAGCACCCAGCCGGAACGGAAATCAACCCACGTTACGATAAAGTATCTTTTTTAAACAAAATTTAAACTTGAACCTTACCTGTTTTTAACCTTCATTTCTTATGATAATTACAGAGGTGAGGACAATGGAATATATCGTACAAACAGAAAATTTATCAAAGAGTTTTGGTAAAGAGCAAGCTGTATCAAATATAAATTTAAAAATACGTAAAGGTGAAATATATGGATTTTTAGGACCTAATGGAGCGGGAAAAACGACGACGATTCGTATGCTTCTTGGACTAATGAAGCCATCTTCTGGGACAATTAAAATCTTCCAAAAAGATTTAACGAAAGAACGAATTAATATTTTAGCAAAGGTTGGTTCATTAGTAGAGAACCCTTCCTATTATCCACATTTAACGGCCTATGAAAATTTAGAAGCGTTAAGAAAAATTTTAGGTGTTCCGAAATCACGCATCGATGAAGTTCTAGAAATTGTTCGATTGAAGGATGCTGCAGATAAAAAAGTAAAAGGCTTTTCTCTTGGGATGAAGCAACGTTTAGGTATTGCTGCATCTTTGTTACATAATCCTGAATTACTGATTTTAGATGAGCCAACGAATGGTCTTGATCCATCAGGTATTATCGAAATTCGAAATTTAATTAAACGACTTCCTTCAGAGTATGGAATGACGATTATTATTTCAAGCCATCTATTATCTGAAATTGATCAAATGGCTACACAAGTGGGCATTGTGACAAAGGGGAAAATGATTTTCCAAGATTCAATTGAAGCAATGCGTAGATTTGCCCAGTCAAAGGTAGTAATTAAAGTGAACGATGGCGAAAAGGGTTGGCGCTCACTAGTAGCAAATGGCATTAAGGCAGAACATAAGAATGGCCTCATTTTATTTGATGAATGCTCAGATGAAAAAGTGGCACATATTGTACAAATCCTTGTACAAGAAGGTATTTCGGTTTACCGAGTAGAGGAAGAGAAACGATCATTAGAGGAGATTTTCCTTCAAATGACAACAGGAGAGCAAGCGCTATGATAGGAAAACTGTTAACTTCTGACTTTTTGAAAATTAAACGCAAAGGATTATGGTTTTTAACAGCTTTAGGACCAATAGGCGTTGTTGCCCTACAAATGGTGAATTACGGTGTAAGGAAGGACTATTTGTTAGAGCAAAGCGAGGACCATTGGGGTTACTATTTATTAAACGTTCATTCATTTACACCACTTGCTATAGTTTTAGGGATTGCTATTTTAACTTCATTTATGGCGAGCATTGAAAATGAAACGAACGCTTGGAAGCAATTAATTGCACTACCTGTGTCTAAATTAACAGTGTATTTATCAAAATTCACTGTTCTAGCAATTTTACTGTTCTTGTCTTCTACGATTTTAATGCTATTGACACTAACTTATGGAGTCTTTTTAGATTTAGGCGATAGCATACCGTATGCGGAACTTGCTAAATTTGCTTATTATCCATATTTAGCTTCGTTGCCAATATTGGCACTTCAGCTTTGGATTGCAAGCGTTTGTCATAATCAGGGGATACCAATTACAGTAGGTATTTTCGGCGTGATTTTTGCCTATTCCTCATATGTGTTGCCTGATTGGATGATTTGGAAATGGCCATCGTTAATGAATCAATGGGATGAGCCCGTTATTAATGTCATGCTTGGAGTAGGCATTGGTATTTTACTGTATATTATCGGAATGATAGATTTCGCTAGAAGGGATGTAAAGTAATGGGGTCTATACTGAGCGCTGAATGGTTTAAATTACGAAAATCTAAAATGGTGCCAATAATTTTAGCAGGGCCCATAGTCGGGCTTTTTATCGGGTTAACATCGAATTTTAGTGATATGGTAGATTCTGAAATTAATGAATGGTATAGCTCATTAATTTCTATGAATTTATTGTATGCATTATTATTCCTACCTTTAATTTCAGGAGTATTTGCGAGTCTTATTTGTAGATATGAACATCAATCTGGTGGCTGGAAACAACTTTTAGCACTACCTGTGACAAGAGGGAAAGTGTTTGTTGCAAAGTATGTATTAATTATGCTTCTTGTGATGGCAATGCAGATACTATATTTATGTTCTATATATGTAGTAGGTCTTATGAAAGGCTACTCAGATCCTTTCCCAATGGAAATTGTGTGGAAAAGTATTCTTGGCGGATGGTTAGCGACAATGCCATTAGTCGCGTTGCAGCTTTGGATGTCCATTATGTTTAAAAGTTTTGCTGCTCCATTTGCAGTAAACGTTATTTTCACTTTACCGTCTATATTAGCAGTCAATTCTGCACGTTTTGGACCTTACTATCCATGGGGGCAGCCCTTCTTGATGATGAATATAGGTGGCAATACAGGTGATGTATTCTTCGTGCCTTGGGATCAATTATTAACAGTTGTAGGAGGAGGGTTCTTACTGTTTTTCCTTGGAGGATATTTATATTTCCAACGAAAAACTGTATAAAGTGAACTTTAATCAGTGGGAATTTATTTCATCCCCACTGATTATTAGTCTTTAGCAATCGTGCGATAATGGGCAGTTAATCTTTCATCCCTTCCCAAAATGTGAGGTGAGAGACTTGTACCTGACGCTTCGCTTTCGGTACAGATAAATGACTGCCCGTTAACGCGGGATAACTTTTTTATAGATTAAGGAGATTTTTATAAATGGTATTTGTTAAAAAGAGCTTTTTATTAATTTCAGCATTATTTCTTTTGTTATCTCTAGCGGGATGCGGCAAGGGAGAAGCCATTAAGGATGCTTCAAAATATACATCTGCGGTTGAAGATATTGATATTCCAAATGATGTGAAAGTAATAGGTTTAGGAGAAGCAACACATGGGAACGTTGAATTCCAAACATTAAAGAAGGATGTATTTCAGGCTCTAATTAAAAATGAAAATGTTCGTGTTTTTGTATTAGAAGGAGATTTTGGTGGCGCTCAGCAAATTAATCAGTTTATTTTAAATGGTACTGGCACAGCTGAGGAAGCGGTAAAAGCTTTGGATTATGGTATCTACAAAACGGAGCAAATGATTGAGTTTGTACAATGGATGCATGATTATAATATGACTGCCGATGAGAAAGATAAAATTTATTTTTACGGTAACGATATGCAACGCTATGATTATAGTAAAAAAGGGTTACTAGATTATTACGAAGTGGTCAATAGCGAGGGTGCTAAGAAATATAAGGCACAGCTAAAAGATGTGACGAATAACACAATGAGAGATTTATCAACTAGTCAGCTAGAGGAGCTTGATAAAAATATAGATGCAATCATAAAGGATTTGCAAATAAATAAAGATTCTTATGAAAAGCAATCCTCGAAAGAAGCTTATATATTTGCTACTCAATATGCACAAATCATGAAGCAGCGGACGCAATTATTTTTAAATGATAGTAATTATATGAGTCTTCGTGATGAATATTTAGCGAACAACTTACAATGGATTGTTGATTTTGAGGCGTCTCAAGGTCATGATAAAGTACTAATGTCTGCTCATAATGGGCATATAGAGAAAACTTCTGCAAATGTAGCAGGATATAAATCTATGGGCCAATATTTAGACGAAGTGTATAAGGATGCATACTTTGCTATTGGGACTGACTTTGTTAACAATACGTTTCAGGCACAAAATGGGTCTGGAGAAAGAAAAAATTATACGATTGAGCATCATAATGTTTTAGTAGACGCATTTAGTGAGGTCAAGGACAATATTTTCTATGTTGACTTTAAAAAGGCTAATGAATCTCAGAAGTTAGCTGACATCGTAGCAAAAGAACAAAGAATGGGCAATATCGGAGATGATTTTAGCTTTTGGTACAAGTTCACACAGATGCTTTATACAATTAAAATGACACCTCCTGAGGCATATGATGGCATGA
The DNA here is from genome assembly GCF_050280425.1 of Lysinibacillus sp. NPDC093190. Lineage (NCBI taxonomy): Bacteria > Bacillati > Bacillota > Bacilli > Caryophanales > Bacillaceae > Lysinibacillus > Lysinibacillus sp. NPDC093190. The sequence continues at coordinate 46,081 of NZ_JBNNVG010000003.1, forward strand.
TAATTGTTCAAGATGCAACACCGACAAAAGTTATTGAATAATGCGCGAAAAAAAATGCTATTACCTTCATGTAGGTAATAGCATTTTTTGGAATTATGGATGAGTTTCTTTACCAGAAGCCAGTAAACATCCATATACTTCTGTTTCATTACACCTTCTGTATTGAATACTTCAATTTTGTTAATGATAAAAAAAGAGGAGGTGTGGAAACAATGGCACAAGAAATTCTTTGTGAAGTCAATAACTGTACATTTTGGAACTCTGGAAACAGATGTGGTGCAGAAAAAATCTATGTTGTAAGTCAAAAGGGACAACAGGCATCTAATAGTGAAGAAACAGATTGCAAAACTTTTAATCCTGAAACACATTAAATTTTTTGAGGGTAACCAATTAATGGTTACCCATTTCCCATATCTTTATAAATAGACATCGACTTTTACCTTGCTAAATAAAAGCGCATGAGCATTTTTCACTTTTTCCTCTACATAATCTAATGAATACTTTCCATAGGAATCTGTTAAATCGCCAATGGCACGAGATAAATTATCAATAACAGGAATCAATGTTTCTAAGTGAGTAAGTTCTTCACCTTTATTCATTTTATCAGTAATTTCATGAGCAAAATGTTGAATCTTTCTTAGTCTCATTTTTTCCGAATGCATATAATCCTCCTTATTGAACCAAATGATGATGTCTAACTATATGTCTAGCACCAAATTTTCATGAATGAATCCTGTCCTATTTAAAAGTAGTTATTAGGATTGCTAAGGGCGTGAGCAATTCCCTTTATACCGACATCAATTTTTTGGTCAGCAACATTCGAAACATTTAGTTTTATAATTCGTTCTCGGTAAAAACCATTTAAATAATTACGATCAATTGTATCTAAATAAATGTCCTGCTGTGCTAAATGCTTTATAAGCATATTTGTATTGACCTCCCTTGGCAATACGATATGACTATGCATGCAACTTTCTGTAGATGCTGGATATTTTGGCAAATAAGTTTTAATGGATTGTTGAAGTATATTGGCACGTATTGTATAGGATTCGCCCACTTTCTTTTGGTAGCGTTCAAACATACCACTTTTTAAATATAGCTCTAGCGCAGCTTGTGAAATCATGGAACTATCAATATCTGTGGTATTTTTATGTTTCTGAAAACTATCAATGAATGCATTTGGTAATATAGCAAGTCCAATACGTAAGCCTGGAAACATAATTTTAGAGAAGCTTTTTAAATATATAACATGCTCCTCAGTATCATCTGTAAATATTGGATCATTTTTTGTATTTTGATCGAAATCCGCTAAATAATCATCTTCAACGATATAAACATTATATTTATAGGCAAGCTTTCGAATACCATCCTTCTCTTTTTTACTAAAGGAAGTACCTAGAGGATTGTGCAGGCGTGGCATTGTATAAAAAAACTTAATGTCATGCTTCTTAAAAATAATTTCTAACTCTTCTAAATCTATGCCTTTTAATGTTCTTTTAATGCCCATTACTGGTATTTGATATGTTTTTAAATAATCCATGTATAGATGGTAGCTAGGTTGTTCTACTAGAATTGTTGTCCGATTATTAGGAAATGGCATAACACTTAACAAGAAGAGAGACTGCTGTACACCAGAAGTGATAAAGATATTATCTTCCTTTGTGAATATTTGATACGATTCTAACAATTTTTTTGCTTCTATAATTAGCGAGGGTAATCCTTTTGCTGTGCCATATCGAAATAAGTCTGCTTGATATGTCTCAATAGCTTTATTAATACAATGCTGAAAATCCTTGTAGGGGAATGCATGCCAACTAGGTGATGATGTCGCAAAATCTATACAATTGTACTCTTGTGGCTTATCTGGGAGTTGATTGTCAACAACATAGTAACCACTTTTGGATAGAGCATAGATAAGATGCTGATCTTCCAGTTTCCTTAAGGCGGTCAAAATGGTGCTTTTACTACAAGAAAATTCTTGTGATAAATTACGAATAGAGGGGAGCTTTGCACCAGACTGTAGGGCACCTGTTTGTATTTGGTTCAATAGTTTGGAATAGATAAATTCATATTTAAGCATATACATCCTCCTACGCATCTGTATCGGTACAGATGTGTATTTTTTATATCGTGCGAGTCTTTACTTTTTATTACTATAGCTTTACCGGCCGGAATGAAGAGAAGGAGTACACATCATATGACAGTAAAAAGAAAGGCGTATTTGGCAGCAATTATTTATGCTTTTGTCATTGGGCTTTCATTTATGTTTGTTAAAGTTACATTGACAGTGGCAAGCCCTATTGATACACTTGCACATCGATTTACTATCGCACTTATTGGTATTGTCTTTTGTATAGTCATTACACAAAATAAGTTAAAAATTAATAAACGAGATATAGCCAAAATTCTACCTTTGGCCCTATTATATCCGATAGCATTTTTTACTTTTCAGGTGCTTGGGCTCGCAAGAATTTCCTCGACAGAGGCTGGCATTATTCAAGCGACAATTCCTATTTTTACATTAGTGCTTGCAAGTGTACTTTTAAAGGAAAAAGCTACACGTGAACAACTTATTTTCATTAGTTTATCAGTATTTGGTGTTATCTATATGCTTTTTATGAACAATGGAAGTGCTAGCTCAGGAAATTTAATCGGTAGTGGATTTATATTACTGTCAGCTTGCGCGGCTTCGCTATATAACGTTTTAGCAAGAAAGCTTACAAAACAATATTCATTACTGACATTAACATATGTGATGACATTATGTGGTTTTGTCATTTTTAATGGAGTAGCAATTGGAAATCACTTAATAAATGGTACGCTTCTTCAATTTTTTAGACCGTTTGTACATGTTGATTTTGTTATGGCCATTTTATATTTAGGCATTCTATCATCCCTCGTTACTTCTTTCTTGTCAAATTATACTTTGTCGATATTGGAAGCTTCCAAAATGAGTGTTTTTAGTAATTTTGCTACGCTTATTACAATACTTTCGGGTGTAATTTTTTTACAGGAAATATTTCATTTCTATCATTTGATTGGTGGGCTAGTCATTATTATTGGCGTGATAGGAACCAATTATTTTGGGCATAGGAGGGGAGCACAATGAGTAAATATATCCTTTTACTTTTAACTTCTTTCAGCAAATGTCTTTTGTACCGAAAGCGTAGCGACAGGTACAGAAGTCTCCCATCTCTATAGGTGGTGAGATGAATGCGGATTTAAGCTACTTTTCATAGGAATATTTATTATTCTTTGTGCGCTTTTGTTGTCAAATAAACAGGCTTTCAAAAGCGACTAGGCAAGGGGAAAAAGTTTGGTCATTTGGAGTTTTTAGTATAAAAAAATCACCTCTTAGATGTTAGCTTCTAAGAGGTAGATTTCTATTTTTAGGTAATGTAATACTAAACGTAGTCCCATCAGAAGGTTCACTCTGTACTGTGATAGTGCCGTTATGAGCTTGAACGAGTTTATAGACGATCGCCATGCCCAGTCCAGTACCTTCAGAAGAAGATTCTGTAGTAGTTCCACGATAATATTGTTGGAATATATTCTCCATTATGTGTTGAGACATACCTACACCATTATCCACAATGTGAATTTCTACATGCTCTACCCTATCAAAAATCTGTGTATAAATATTTGTGTTAGGTGGATTGTGGATTATGGAATTCATAAGAATGTTTTGTAATATGCGTTGCATGAATTTCGTATCAAAGTCAATGTTTATAACAGTTGTATCAGTTTGAAAATGCAATATATAGTCATGGGCCTGTGGATTGTTGCTTAGATTAGCAACAATTCTTTTTGTAAAATCCACAATATCCTGATTGGTTTTATGTAAGGGTAACTGACCGTCTGTATTATTAAACTGAATGACGAGACTTAAATCTTGAATAAGTTCCTCCATATGCTTGCCTTTATCAGCAATCTCTTCAATAAAGGAACGAGCTTCCTCCTTAGACCAATTGTATTGATCGTTTAATAGTAGTGTAGAGTAGCCTGTAATATACGTTAATGGCGTTTTTAAATCATGTGATATACCGGCAATCCATTCTTGTTTTGCTTGTTCAACCTTTTCACGTTCTGTTTCAGCAGCTTTTAATTTTCCTGATAAGGATTGTAGGTGTTGAAGTACCTCTTGATATAGCATATAACGCATACGGAGCTTTCCTTTGCGTGTATAGATTTTAGATAGTCCAACAGGCTGTGTATAGTTTTCCTGTGATAGCTGATGGATCCAAGACATTATAAAACCAAGAGGACCCCCGAAATACCAACCAAATACAGCGATACAAACAATAGTGCTGAATCCGAAAATCCATGCGACTAGTAGACTCTGATAAGCTTCACTAACAGATTTTTTAAAGAGTGGAAGAATACCTTCGAGTCCGATAACAATACACATACCACTCAAAAGCATCCACAGAATAATCCCCAGTGCAAGGTGTAACGTAAATCGAGTGTTTATTCGCATAGAGAATCCTCTTTCGGTGGAATGAATTTATACCCAATGCCCCTTAAATTCACAATTATTTTAGGTTTACGCGTATCATCCCCGAGCTTTTTCCGCAGCTTTGAAATATGAATCGTGACGGTTTTTTCCTCGCCATATACATCATTTCCCCATACGAATTCATAGAGCTGTGAAGTTGTAAAAATACGATTTGGATTTTTACAAAAGAAGTGCAGTAGCTCTAGCTCTTTAGCTGTACATTCGACGAGCTGATTGTTAACGGTTAATGTAGCAGATTCAGGATTAAGAGCAAAGTAACCGAAATCAAATTTTGTACTCTGTTGTTGCTGAGAACTTTCATTCATTTTTTGACGTCGAAGGATAACCTTTATTCGAGCAACGACCTCTAAAGGATTAAAAGGCTTTGTAATATAATCATCTCCGCCAATACCCAATCCCGTTAATTTATCAAAATCAGTAGAGCGAGCACTGACAAAAATAATGGGTGTATTTGTATACTTGCGTATTTCTGTGCAAAGTTCAAAACCGCTTATATCTGGTAGCATTATATCGAGCAAAATAATATCGTAATGATTTTCTTTTACAAGCTGTAGTGTACCTTTGCCCGTTGAAGAAGTATCAATATTTATAAAGTTTTCTTTTCTTAAGGTAATTTCTAGTAATTTTAATATACCGATTTCATCATCTACGATTAGGATTTTTTCAACAGTTTCCATTTTTATCCCTCATTTCAATTTCATCATAACAGCTTCTGATCTTTATATCCTTACTCTCTTGAAAAAATTACTGTCATTTTCCATCGATTTTACTTTGATTTTACTTTCACTTATTAAGCTTAATGTAACGAATTCAAAATGGTAAGGGGCACACAACATGGAAACCGTTATTCAAATACATCAATTAAGTAAGAGCTTTAAAGGAGTCGAAACCGTCTCGAACGTCAATATGAACGTTAAGAAGGGAGAGATTTATGGGTTTCTAGGTCCGAATGGGGCAGGAAAAACAACGATTATGAAGATGATTTTAAATTTAGTAAAACCAACTTCAGGTGAAATTAAAATATTGAATCAATCTATTTCTACTACTTCCTATCAATACTTGAGCAAAATAGGCAGTATTATCGAATACCCGGAATTTTACGACAGGCTAACAGCGAAGGAGAATTTAGAACTTCACTGTGAGTATATTGGGGTTTATGAAAAAGGAGCTACCGAAGAGGCATTAGAGATAGTAGGTCTTAATGGTGTTGAACATAAAAAAATACATGAATTTTCTCTAGGGATGAAGCAAAGATTAGGTATCGCACGTGCTATTGTTGCTAAACCGGAAATTCTTATTTTAGATGAGCCCATTAATGGTCTTGATCCAATCGGTATTAAAGATATTCGAGAGCTCTTGCTATATCTAAAGGAGAAGCTTGGAATCACTATATTAATATCCAGTCATATCGTGTCAGAAATTGAATCAATAGCAGATACAATTGGGATCCTTCATCATGGGGAATTATTGAAAGAGGTAAGGATGGACGATATTCGAAAAGAGAACATGGAATATCTGGAGATACAAATAGACGATGTGAAAAAAGCGATTCATGTGCTAGAGAACAAGTTAGGAATTCAAAAATATGAAATTGTCGATCAGCATTGTATTCGGATTTTTGAACATGACATTTCCCAATCTCAAATTAATAAAGAACTTATATTCAATAACATTGCTGTCAATGGTATTGAAAAACAGCAACAGCATTTAGAAGAGTATTTCTTAAATCTTATTAATGGAGGGAATCAAATTGCTTAAACTATTAAGACTTGAATGGAAAAAGAATAGTATGTCTAGCTATTTTAAAGGCTTAATCATTTGTATTATTGGAATTTTTGCGGCAGTTGCACTTATGGCAGTCGGTTCTGGAGATGAAAAGATGTTTCTAGATTATACAGATTTTATGTCTTTAACAAATATTTTAATTCGCATTGTTTTTATCATTTTTGCGAGTGTAATTCTATCTCGTTTAGTTATTGACGAATACAAAAATAAGACGGTTCAATTATTATTTACGTATCCATTAAAAAGGAAAAAAATTATTTTTGCTAAGCTGTCTTTAGTTTTCGGATTTTGTTTCTTTAGCATTATCATTGCGACCTTTATAATGAATATCGCTGTTTATTTTTTTAACCCAATGATGAACTTGTTTGAAACACCTGTTGAGATACAGGAGATAGTAGCTACAATACCTTCTACCTTTATCAATGCTTTTATGATGGCTGGGGTAAGTTTAATACCTTTGTACTTTGGTATGCGAAAAAAATCAACAGCTTCGACAATAACGTCAGCTGTCTTAATTGGATTTTTGATTAATGCAACGGTTTCAAATGGGAGTACATCTGCTAGTTTATTTCAATTTATCATTGTCCCAATAACAATGTGTCTATTAGGACTTATTATCGGCTATCTGTCCTATTATAAAGTCGACAAAATAGATTTAACCTAAAAATGAGAAATGAGGATGTAAAGTGAAAAAAGCAATCATAGCCTTAATATTCGCTATTGCAGTAGGAGGAATATTCTTCACCCTTAAAATAAATGGAGAAAAGAGTATCAATGAAGAGCAGTCCTTTGATGTTAAGCAAATTGAAGAACTAGAACTAAACATAGAGTCCTGGAATATAGCATTAGAAAATACAGAATCTGATAAACTAACAATTGAATTTGAAGGTAAGCAACAACAAAAGCAGCAAAGCAATCCTGTTGAAATTAAGAAAGACGGAAATAAAGTAAAGGTATTTCAACAAGACAATGGAGAAGGACTTATGAAAAACTTTAGCTTTGGAAAAAAAGAAACTATTCACATTTCTATCCCTAAAAATGCAGTGAGTAAGATTGCATTAAAAAATAGTTATGGTGATATCAAAATTAACAACATTGAAACGGAAGAACTTTTGATTTCAACGGATTCTGGCGCTAAAATCATTAAAGGATTATCGGCTGATAAAGGTACAATTACATCAAAAGATGGTGAATTGAGTATCGTAGACAGTTCTCTAAATGAATTAACAATAACCGCTACAAACGGTGATAGCTATATTACTAGAGTCAACAGTCCGAAAACGAAAATTACTTCGACTAGCGGTGAAGTCTTAATGAAAGAAATCATCGAAGGAAAAGCACTATTTGTAGAAACTACTTCAGGAGATATTACACTATCATACAAAGAGGCACCAAAATCATTAGAGCTTATAGCGAACAGTGAATCATCTGACATAAGCGTTAATTTAGAAGGTTACCAGAAGGAAGAACATACGGATCAATTAAAGAAAGGTAAGATTGGTGATGCGTCAAACAAGTTGGAATTAATTAGCAAAGGCGGAATAATAACTGTAAAATAAATGCAGAGACCAAAGAACATGAACTACAACAAAATGCAGATATTGTAGTTAATAACAATGATATCGGTTCTCCATATTTCCTCTAGGAGGTTAGAAATGGCTAAACATATCTATGTAATAAGACATTGCGAAGCTAAGGGACAGTCGCTGGATGCTTCTTTAACAGAACAGGGCTTTCACCAGGCTGAAGTTTTAGCCGAGTTTTTCACTGACAAAAAAATTGATCGAATTATTGCTAGTCCCTTTTTACGAGCAATTCAAACTATAGAACCGCTAAGTAAGAGGGAAAATATAAATGTTGAAATTGATGAACGCCTTTCAGAACGCATTTTAAGCACTAGAGATTTACCAGATTGGTATAATAAGCTTCAAGCGACTTTTACTGATTTGGATTTGAAATTTGATAGTGGAGAGTCAAGTAACGAAGCGATGGAACGTATCGTTAACGTCGTTGAGGAAACTTTCAAAAGTGAGTCCGAACATACAATTATCGTTAGTCATGGAAATATAATTACCTTACTTTTGAAAAATTATAATAGCGATGTTGACTTTCAATTTTGGACACGTCTAAATAATCCAGATGTTTTTCAGCTAAGTATTAAGGATCATGAAGTGACTCTAGAACGTATATGGGAATGATTAAAATTAAATGGAATTTTGTGTAAATATATTTTGTGATAAAAGGAAGCGGTAGTGGGGGGAGAGAGATGGACAGGTTATTGCAAGAGATCATTACTTGGGCCAACAAGGAAGATAAACCAATCGTCATTGGTATTTCAGGACATGGTGCAGCAGGAAAAACAACGTTTGCCAATAAGCTTATTAACTGTTTAAACCAAAGTGAAGTGAATTATATTAATACAGACCCGTATATTGTTAGTTCGGATATACGCAAGCATACAATTATCAACTATACTTTTCGAAACGCACAGCATCATTTTAAAATGACCGCTTGCCATCCAGCGGCACATCATTTACCTTCTTTGGAAAGAGATATTCAGATGGTTAGAGAAGGTCTGGATTTATTGACAATTGATACGCATTATATGAAAAGTGCGTTAATTTCTTCAAAAACTAAAGTAACCATAGTTGAGGGAATGAGTGTAGCATTTATTAATCCTAAGTTATTTGATTTAAAAATTTATTTTTATACAGATGGTGAGACGGAATTAAAGAGAAGGTCGGGCCGTGATGTACTTGAAAGGGGAACTGATATCAATTATTTAATGCAGTCGCATGAAGAACGTAGAATTCAATATGAATTGTTTATGCATTCGTATAGTCAGCATTTTGATATCATTTTTAAAACCTTTGATGAAGTAATATGTCTAGAAAAAAATACATTTGAATTTAACTACAAGCTTCAATAACTTTAAGAGCCTTCATGGTATGAGGCAGAAGGCTCATTTAACTTCTTTCAGCGGGTGTCCAAACATCCGCTGAAATAGAGGAACTCAGTCTAAAAACGCCACGTCCTGTGGCAACGACTGAGTGACCAACATCTTGTTGCTGCCGCTACGTTAGCACTGCGCTTTCGCACAAAAAACATCTGCCGCTGACGCTTCGCTTTCGCGCAATAAAACATCTGTTGGCCCAAAGCCTCCGGACGCAATTATGCCGAGGCATAATTGATTATTGAAACTTCACTCGGACAGTCGCATTAATAGTCAATAGACTTTGTTCAATAGGTGTAGAAATGGTGGAATCAACTGTCGTCATGGATCTATACAGGGCTGGTTCAATTTCATGTTCCTCAATGATTTCGATTGGCTGGGGCTGGATAGGCAAATGCATCGTCTCGGCAATTGTTTTGGCTTTCATTTGGGCATTTTTAAGAGCTAGGCTGAGTGCCTGCTGGTAGTATGCATCCGTATTTTCAATGTTAAAATGTATAGAGGGAATGCGATTTGCACCATTTTGCACAGCTGTATCAATGACTGCACCAACCTGATTTGTATCAGTTACTTTAACGGTAATGGCATTTGTCACTTCATAGCCTTTAAAAACTTGTTTACTGTTCTCAAATTCAGAATGAGGTGCAATATTGTAGCTTGCCGTTTGGATATGTTCTTTTGGGATATGAAGAGCTAAAATGGATTGTATGACACGATTCATAATCATCGCATTTTCTTGCTGTGCATCTTGTACATTTTTCCCTTGTGTACTGACCTCTACTTGAAGCTGGACATAGCCTGCTTTAGCCATTACTTTTCCGGTTCCAGTCACAACTATAACACGTGGTACGTGAGAAGTTTGCTGACCGACATTTGTATAATACATAGAATACCACCTTTCGAAAGGCTCATACTATGCAAGATGAAAGTCGTTTAATATGAGTTTTATAATGAAGAAAAAGCGTCTAGTTTAACTTCTTTCAGCAGAAATCTCCCACCTCTATAGGCGGTGGGATGAATGCAATTTTAAGTCGGGTGTCCAAACATCCGCTGAAAGAAGTTAAAGCCTCCGGCGGATGTCACGGAATCGGAAAGGAGTTCTTTGTGCAAGCACAAAGCCGATTCCGGACGCAATTATGCCGAGGCATAATTGATTGCCTTGACGCTTTATTTATGCACAAAAATATCTGTTATACCATTTTTAATAACGCTTCTACGCCAGACATTCCTTCAGTAATACCAAGTTGATGCGCTTCATATGTCACGGATTCTAATGGAGCCGTCAATAGCTCATCAATTGTTTTCACACCAACTGCTCGGCCAGCAATAATCTTCCGGTCTGCTAAACGATCATTTAATAGACCAACATCTAAAGCCCCACACATAATGTAGCCCGTATCATTTGAAATTGTCAGCAGTGTTGTTTTTGGCAATTGAACAACTACTGCAGTGAAAAAATGGCCTTTAATCATAATAGGCTCAATTATCACCATCCGAAATCACTCCTTTTCTCTATATACATATGGCGATAGATAAAAAGGTGTTCGACATTTTCACAAAAAATTATTTGTTACCTAAAACGAACGGTATATATGTATTCTTTGTTAGCACTACGCTTTCGTACAGATATAATTGCTGAAATTTTATTGATACAATAATTTCCAACAAAATAAAAGAATCAACCCGTTTTATAAGGTTGATCCTTTAAAATTATTTTGTATAAGAAAGCATAGCTGTTTGCTTGAAATTTTTTAATGCAACCGTTGCCTCGTTTTTAGTTTTATACTCGAACATACGATAAGTATTTTGTTCAAAAACTGTAATTATCCACATAATGAAAAAGCCCCTTTGTTGTTTTGTGCTATAACAACTGTCTAAATAATTAATTTTTATCTTGTTGTTATATATCAGTTATGTTTTTTATTTTACATCAATCAGTGGAAAAATAAAGTACTATGTGATTGTTTTCACATTTTGTTCAAAATATAATAGGAAATTTATTGAATTTTTATGCATATAGATTTTGACATAGTTAAGAAGAGAAAACAGCCAAACCTATACAAGTATAATTCATTGTAATTCGTAAATAGTAAGTTGACGGAGTTATGTGAATTTGAACTTGGGAGGTGATGCTTATGACACGTAAATATGTATTGGTTTTATCCCTTTGTTTTTTAATCGTATCGGTATTTTTTACAGAGCTAACAACTTATGCGGATAAAGGTCGACCTTATTATGAGGAGACAGGGGAAGTTGTGTGGGACATTAACACAAAAGACAAAATAATTGCTCTAACCTTTGACGATGGACCTCATCCAAAATATACGGCAGCTATTTTAGATTTATTGGCAAAGTATGATGCAAAGGCGACGTTTTTTATTATTGGAAAAAATGCAGAAAAATATCCGGACCTTGTTTTACGATCTTATTCTGAAGGGCATGAGCTGGCCAATCATACGTATTCACATCCGTTTAAAGCTTCCGTAGCTGAATTACAGGCACAACTGCGTAAGACAAAGGCAATAATTTATGGTATTACTGGATTTGCACCAATTTTGTTCCGTCCTGTAGGTGGTTACTATAATGATCAAATGATTAATGCCGCTGTAAAGGATGGATACAAAGTAGTTATGTGGTCTTGGCATCAGGATACTCAAGATTGGAAACAGCCAGGTGTCAACAAAATTGTCCAAAAAGTGATGAATGGGTCGAGGCCTGGAGATGTTATTTTGTTCCATGATGGAGGCGGCGATCGTACGCAGACTATTAAGGCACTGGAAGAAATCTTACCAGAACTTAAAAAACAAGGTTATACATTTGTCACAATATCCGAGTTGATTAAAAGCAAACAGCAACAAGAGCAAGTGCAATAAGGAAAATAAGCCATCTCAACAGATTGAAATGGCTTATTTTTTTCCATGACAGAGTCTGTCATCGCGCAGCGGATAGTATAATTAGTAGTCATTTCGATATTACCAAAATAATAGTGGTGCTAGTGCAATTCCGGCAATTAATCCAAATGCTATTCCAAAGCCAAAACCTTCTCCTCGTCCTCCCCAACCCCAGTAACCTAAACCATAACCGCCAAATCGTCTATCAGGTAGAATCCACACCTGTCTTCTATCCACCCTAGTTATTTCTCCATAATGTACTCTGCCACTTGCTTCTGTAATTCTTACACGTTTACCATGATATCTACAGCAAAGATTGTAAGTATCAGCTGGATTCACAAACTATCCCTCCTTTCGACTTCCTTACAAGCTAATATATGCGGTTGCAAACATTATCACTAGCCGATTGACTACTTCAGACATAAGCTATAGTAAGGGGGGAATGTATGTCGGTAATTCCAACAGATGAGTGGCTCGATAAATTAATAGCTAGTCAAAGGCTCAATGATAGTAAAAATCTTGAGGACTTACAACGCTCTATTCTTTGCAGTCGTTTAGTAGAGATTTTTATTGGTGGATCTCCAGGTGAAATACAATTTGAACTTCAGCAACAGGGGCTTTTTCAGTCGCATGAAAAAATAGACATTAACAAGTTAAAAAAACAAAACGTTTGGGAAGTAGTACAGAAGGAATTTAACTATTTAAAGGAAAGATGGAGCGGTCCGAATATACCAATCTATATCTTCCCAATCACACAGGAGCAAACGATTACTAAGAAAAACGGTGTTGCCTATCCCAATGCTCTTTTTTTATATATAGGAGAGCTTGAAAAGCAGGAGCTTAAAGCGTTATTTGCCCATGAGTATAATCATGTTTGTCGTCTGCAATATTTAAATAAATCTCTAGACGAAGTGACACTGTTAGATTCTTTAATTTTAGAGGGATTAGCAGAATGTGCAGTAGAGGAGATCTACGGGGATAAATGGTTAGCACCATGGTTGAGGAACTACTCATTGGATAAGATGCTAGAAATTTGGAGGGGGCATTTTTTACCTCAAATCAATAAGCAAGGATTAAACAATCATGTTGAATTTTTATATGGTGGAAAGCTTCCTCAATGGATGGGGTATTGCATTGGCTATGAAATAGTAAGGACCTATATAAAAAATCATTCATCCAATAAACTGCATGTAAAAAGTTCGGAGGAAATACTTGCTGGCTCTGATTTTCCTCTATAATCAATACCTAAGTAAAAGGTTCATCACCGAAAGTTGGCGATGAAATTTTGTTGAAACGTATGTAATGAGGATGAGTTGATTGGAGTGGAGACTGGGCGACTCCTTGGGGATCAGCGTCACAGATGAGACCCTGGAGCGAGCTCTGCGAGTGAAGCGGCTCATCGGACGCCCCCAGGAAGCTTTGCTCTGCGCGAAAGCGAAGCGTCAGCGACAAAGCGCCCGGTCGGAACGGAAATCAACCCCACGTTATGGTGATATAAAATAACCAGTTGCCGAACAATTTACGACAACTATTACACTAATTAATTTAGATAGCAATAATTCCTATTGCTACAGCAATGAATAGTAAAGTAATGCTCAATCCCCACATCCAGAAGAAAGAGTATTTTAAGTGTTTCCCCATTTCTAAGCCTGATAAGCCTAAAGCTAACCAAACAGCAGGGGCAAGTGGCGATACAAATGTACCTACAATATTACCAATAATCATGGCATAGGCAGTTGAAAGAGAATCAATATCGAAAGATAAGCCAATCTGTTCAACTACAGGGAATAAAGCGAAGTAATATGCATCCGTACTTAGTAATAAATCAAATGGTACCCCTAATACCCCAATAATGATATGTAAATAAGATGATAGGGCTGATGGTAGAATGTTTACAGCATTGTTGGCAATCGCAGTTAACATCCCTGTACCATTAAGTATGCCTAAGAATAGTCCAGCGGCAATGATGATAGACGCCATCGTTAAAGCATTCGGAGCATGTGCTCGTACACGTTCCATTTGTTCTTTAGGAGAACGATAGTTGATTGGCAAGGCGATGGCCACACCAATTAAAAAGGCTAATCCTGCTGGTAAAATACCTGCAACTAAAATTCCGATAACAAGAACAGTAACAATTGCATTAATCCACAATAGCTTTGGTCGTTGTAAGCTTGTGTCTACTTCTGATGAAACAACACCTTGTGTAATAGCGTGATCATCATTTGTGAAGTCAAGGGTACCGTATTGTTTTAGAATACGCTTCTTTTCTCTAAAACCAAGGAACACCGCTAAGGCTATCATTAACACGACACCAATGATTTGAATAGTGATTAAAGGATACCAAAGTTCAGTTACATCCGTTTCTAAAACTGAAGCAACACGACCTAATGGACCACCCCAAGGAATCATATTAATAACTGCTGCAGCTCCTCCAACTAATAACAACAATAGATATGGATTCATGCGTAAACGTAAATATAAAGGTAATAATGCTGGAATTGTAATTAAAAATGTTGAAGCTCCAGAACCATCTAGTTGCGCCACTACAGCAATGATCACTGTTATTACTGCAACAACAATAATATTACCTTTTGAAAGCGCAATCATTTTATTGATCAATGGCTCGAATAATCCTACATCCTGCATAATACCAAAGAAAATAATTGCAAAGATAAACATAACAGCTACGTTCATCACAGAGCTTAATCCAGAACTAAAGAATTCTCCTAATTCATCGAAATTAAAGCCAGCTATAAATGCTGCTACAATAGGTGGTATAACCATTGCTACAAGTGGTGATACTCGACCACTAATAAGTAGAGCAACAATAATAATAATTGTTAAAAATCCTATTATACTTAGACTCAAAAACATTTCCTCCCTTTGTGTTCAATCATTCAGATTATTTAAAAAATAACATAGTGCTAAAGAGAGGAAAATAATATAGTCATATGTTAAATAAAGAGCATACTATTAGTTTTGTTCATAAGTTCCATGATATACATATTTCCGTTCAGGTCTTCCAACGGTGCCGTAAATTAGTTTTGTCTGTAAAAACTGCTCGCCAACTAAGTATTCTAAATAACGGCGAGCTGTTGAACGACTAGAACCGATGAGTTCACTTAATTGTGAGGCTGTAAGCTCCTGGGTTTTGAGATCTTCAAAAATACTTTTAACAATTTGTAATGTGTGCAAATCAATCCCTTTTACAAACGATTCTTCATCTTCTACTTTATTGTTTGATTCACTATAAAATAATGAGTTAAGGTCATTTTGAGTGACATTTTTGCTATTTTGAAATAATCGAAGTTCCTGCAAATATTTCTGAAATGCGCGTTGAAGTCGCTGCTCTTCAAAGGGTTTTATTAAATAATCTAAAATTCCTAAGTCCAATACATCCCTTATTAAACTTACTTCAGTTGCTGCTGAGATTACGACAATTTTTATAGACGGATAGAGGTGACGTATATGGCTTACTAATGAGCTACCTTCAACATCCGGAATATATAAATCTGTTAATATAATTTCTGGTAAGCTAGAAGTCATCTCCAGCTTTTCAATCGTTTCTTTTCCTGTGCGTAAATTTTCAGTGACGATAAATCCTTCCATATTATGAACATAATCGGCATGAATTTTTGCTACTCTAAAGTCATCTTCAATAATCCATACACTTTTTAATGTTGTCATGCTCAATGTCTCCTTTAGGAACTATAATTAAAAAACATGCTCCTGATAAATCACCTGAATCCAATAAAATTTCCCCATTTATCTCCTGAAGGGCTCTCTTGCTTATAGCAAGTCCATGTCCGCGATCTAACCCTTCTTTAGTAGATACACCCTTTGTAAAAATTTTATCGTAAATATTGTTATCAATACCTGGTCCATTGTCTTGAATCTCAAATAAGTAATGGTTTTTATAATTGTTGATCGATAGTTGAATCACTTTATCTGATGATTCCCAGCTTTTCAAAGTCTCAATAGCGTTTTGAAGTACATTACCAAGAGCTGTTAGGATAGCATTTTCTTGCTGCTTAGATAATTCAATAGATGAAGAAATTTCGTTTAGCTCGAGTTTGATGCCTAGTTCAGCGGCTTCTGCAATTTTCCCCTGAATTAATGCAAGTAGAAGAGGGGTTGTTACATTGCTATTTAAAAAAGCCTGATTTTTAAGTTGTATGTTTCGTTCTTCTTTAATAAATTCAATTGCTTCGTTGTAATGCTTATGAACAAGTAAACCTAAAATGATATGAAGCTTATTAGCAAATTCATGAGTATAGGCCCGTTGAACATTTGCATACTGCTTCATCTGTTTTAATTCATCAATGATTTTTTGAATATCTACTTTCTTTCTAAAGGTGTATAGTGAACCAATTTTCCTTTTCTTTTCAACTAAAGGCGTTTTATTTAAAATGATAATATGCTCATCAAGTGGTAGCTCTAAATTATGAATGTTTTTCTCTGCAACAATTTTAGGCGTAAAAATATGTTCAATTTTTGCACCCATCCATTCTGATAGAGGTTTATTGTGAGTAGAATCTAGCATTTCATAAGCACTTTTGTTAATGGTAGTAATTTGATTAAAGTGATCGACAGCCAGTATCCCTTCTTCTGTTGTTTCTAAAATGACCTTGTTTTGTTGATATAATTTAGCAATTTGAATAGGTTCCATATTAAACAATAATCTTTTTATATAGATGGAAATAACTATTGCCCCCAATACTCCTATTAAAAGAATAATAATCGTGTATTTTATCCATTTGTGAATATAACTTTCGATGGTAGTGTCGATATTTTCTGTTAAAAAACCGACTGATACAACACCAATAATTTTATTGTCTAATATGATGGGGGCTTTACCTCGAATAGATTCACCTAATGACCCTATAGTTTTAGAAATATAAGCTTGTCTATCTAACAATGCGGCATCGTTGTCTCCACCAACCATTTTTTCTCCGATTTTATCTTTTAAAGGATGTGAATAACGAATACCTTCAGAATTTCCAACGACAATAAATGCTGCGTCAAATTCTTTTCTTAAAGGCTCGACGATTGGTTGAATGATTTCACTTGGCTTTTCTTTATCAAATGCGGTAATGATCTCTTCCATAGATGCGAGGGTTTTTGCAATATTTAATGCCTCCATTCCCATCTGTTTTTCTGTCGTATCTCGAATATGTTCTTGTAAAAGATACATAAACATTCCACATATTAAAAGGATCAGGATACTTATTAAAAAAATCATTCTAGCTGTAAGAGATTGGAACCAACTTTTCATATTTCACCTCTATGTAGTTTGATATTCGTAATCAATTTTTCTACTTATAGTCCATTTGAAAAATAAGTGACTGCATGCTAACAAAAAGAGCGTATTTGAATTAGTCTATCATAAATATCCAACAAATAGAGAAAGGCCCTCAAGCTTGATTTATTTAAAAATAATGGGAAAACCATCACCAAAAGATGTGGATGACATTTGTAAAAACGTATGTTTTGTATGTAGGTTGATTTTCGTTCCGGATGGACGCCCTCAGGAAATCGCCCCCAAGATATGGTGAAGAGCCTTCTGTTTTTGGTATTTGATACATGCCCTTCAATGACATTGACACAAAATTTCCGCTACAATATAAGGAAGGAGTGATTGTCATGTCAAATGAACTTAAAAATGTATTACCGCCAGTTATTGATTTGTCAACGAAGGTGCTAATTGTCGGCTCAATGCCAGGAAAGCAATCATTAGAGAAGCAGCAATATTATGGTAACCCACGCAATCACTTTTGGCCGATTATTGGAGGAATATTAGGGATAGATGTACCTCAGGATTATGGGCAAAGATTAAAATTGCTAAAGGATCATCATATTGGTCTCTGGGATACAATAGAATCGTGCGAGCGTAAAGGAAGCTTAGATGCAGCCATTCGTAATGAAAAACCGAATGATTTTAAAACGTTTTTTGAACACTATCCTAATATTGAGTTAGTGCTTTTTAATGGCGCAAAGGCATTCGAAGTTTTTAAAAAGCATATTGGCCTTGAGGTTTTAGATGGTCGAACATATCAAAAAATGCCTTCGACTAGTCCAATACCAGGGAAAAATATTAAATCTTTTGAAGAAAAGCTTGAGGATTGGCGAGTAATGCAATCTTATTTGCCGAGATAATTACATTACAAAGAAATCCCCTCCGATGAGTGTTACTTAACGGAGAGGATTATAAGCCATGAGGATGGACATCACTGCCATGTGTTGTAGTATGATCCTGCCGCGCTATGAAAGAATTTAAAATGATATTTTTCAGCTAAGGCACGACTTTTTTCTTCATCGTTAAATCCGATTGTCATCACCTGTGTACCGAATTTTTCTCGTATCTGCACTAATTGCTGCATCATATTCAACGACCATTCATCTTTTCCGACTACATCATACGAAAAGTTTTCCCACATAATAAAATCGACATATGGCGCTGTATAATCAGCTAATGTTTGAAAACCCCAATTTTGAGCAACAGACAGGTCGTTATATTGCTGCTTTATTTTTTTTATAAAGGCAAGCATTGCTTCATTTTGCGCGCCCTGTTCTTTTTCAGGTAAGTAGGACTCGATATTGCCAACAGTATCTAAAAACACACCATCCAATCCTTTTTGAACAATTTGTTTTTGAATTTCTTCTAGCAAAAGCTCTTGATAGTGTTTAGATGTCATATCCATTAAATACGAATCCCACTCAGAGAAATACATCTTTTCTCCACGCTCGTCTTTATAAAAATCCTCTTCTTTCAATCGGCTATAGAACTCTGAATTCCATTTGTCTGCTTCCATTGCGTTAATATAGCCATAAATTAATGTTCCATTTTTTTGAGCCTGCTTAATATACTGCTGCTGTATTTCGATAGGCTCTACAATGACTAAATCTACTTTAGCCATTTCCTTGCCAATCTTATCGTTCCCTGCATCTAAATAATATTTGTACTTCTTAACAGCAGCTAGCCTGTCTTGAATACTTGTTGAATCTGCAGAAGAATTTGAAGAGTTGAAAAATAGCCATATCCCAAAGGACAGTAGGATTGTAGTAATTAGTAAAAATATTTTTCGCATAAGCACCCCTTTTATTGGAAAATATACCTTTTATTATACAATACCAACCGTGAAAATACGAATACAGTTTAGGACGACTGAATGCAAAGCTAATGGGCAATTGCTCAACGGTTATTAGCCCTTTTACATATATTGAATTATGTAAAAGGAGGGGTTTATCTTGTACAATCCATATGAAGAAATAATGCCACTTCCAGAACCCGGTTTCGAACCATCATTTGGACTACCTGGTTTTGGTCCACCACCATCGTTTGGTCCACCACCGTCGTTTGGCCCGCCTGGTTTAGGCCAGCCACCATCATTTGGACCACCTAGTTTCGGTCCGCCACCAGCAGGTCAAATGCCTCTTGGTCCACCACCTAGCTTTGCGCCATCACTTCCACCATTCGGAATAGGTTCAAGTGGTATTCAATCATGCTTATTTAGAAATACGTATATATGGATGTTTAATGGATCAGGCTTTTGGTTCTTCCTAACTGCTGTAGGAAGAGAGTTTGTTGCAGGGTTCCGATGGAGTAGCAGAAGTGGTTGGCGCTTCCAAACCATCGCAAGAAGAAATATTCGCTCGTATGAATGTTCGAGATGGTAATTAAGCGTATTAAGAAACTATGTTAATGAAATAAAGGTGTCATTAATAGGGAATTTTTATTATTGATTCATAGTGTTGAAAAAATGGCCAATGAAAATCTTCCTTAAATAGAGTTATATGCTATGTGATTGATTGGAGTGGAGACTGGGCGACTCCTTGGGGATTAGCAATAGAGGAACGAAGGCTAAAAGCATCACGTCCTGTGATAACGCCTTCGTGACTAACATCGTGTTAGTCCAACGCCCCCAGGAAGCTTTGCTCTGCGCGAAAGCGAAGCGTCAGCGACAAAGCGCCCAGTCGGAACGGAAATCAACCCCTCGTTTTGCTGAATAGCTATACTTTATATTAGTATGATGTTAATTGGTGAAGAATTATTTTACAGCTTTATTATTTTTATTTTAAAGACAACAATGTTACAATTATTGTAATTAATGATGAAGGGACGATGGGTGGCTAATGATTAACTAATCTTATTTTTTACACATGAAATTTTATCTTCGTTTAATAGGTGTTCAAACACCTACTAAATAAAGATAAAGCCTCCGGTGGATGTCACGGATTTTCAAAGGAATGAATTGTGCGGGCACAATTCAAAATCCGGACGCAATTACGCCAAGGCGAAATTGATATTTCATCACTGAATCAAAAAATAGGATTAGTCTGCCCATTTTCCATAACGCGCACTTCGTATCGGCGAAGCTTTGTCGATTTGAGGTTGTACTATACTTACAAGTGCTTCATTTTCCATCTGAAGGTTTTATTTAGAAGCAGATAGGAAGTAGCTTGCTTAGTAATGGAACACAAACAAAGCTATCTTCATAAGCTTTTTTGTGTATGATATTTTTGCGACTAATCCTTCCAAAATACGTGGAGGGATTTTTTTGTCCCTCCGAATGGAGAGGAATAGATATCATGAAGGAACTTTTAAAATTACAAGATGTACATTATGAAGTAAAAGATATAAAAATTTTCGAACACGCAATAGCATCCGTAAAGGAAGGCGAGGTAATTGGCATTATTGGTAGGAATGGTGCTGGTAAATCAACATTATTGCAGCTGATTGCAGGCTCGATAGTGCCATCTGCTGGGCAATTACGATGGTTGCAGTCTGCTAAAGTTGTTTATGTAGAACAGGAGAGCGCACATTTTAATACGCTGGAGGTAACTGCGAGCGAGGCTGATTTGCTTGCTAAATGGCAAGTACCGGATGTGTTATTTTCAGCCTTAAGTGGCGGGGAGAAGCTTAAAATGCGTCTTGCTGATGGTTTTGCACAAAAGGCTTCATTACTTTTACTAGATGAACCTACGAATCATTTAGATGAGCAAAGCACTACATTGCTCATCGAACAAATAAAAAATTACGATGGCGCAATTATTGTTGTTTCGCATGACCGCTATTTTTTAGACGAGATTGCAACAAAAATTTGGGCTTTAGAAGAAGGAAAACTCATAGAGCATAGTGGCAATTATTCAAGCTATATGGCCGCTAGGGAACAGCGAAGACTAACACAACAACGCGCCTATGAAAAACAGCAAAAAAACATTGAACGTATAGAAGCGCAGATGCAGGAGCTCACATCTTGGTCACAAAAGGCACATGCCCAGTCTACCAAGCAGGAGGGTTTTAAGGAATTTTATCGTGTAAAAGCAAAACGTATGGACTCGCAGGTTAAATCCAAGAAAAAACGATTAGAGAAGGAGCTTGAAAAGGCTAAGGTTGATGCTGTAGAACCTGAAGAAGAGATTCGTTTTTCTTTAGATACAAATCAACGGGTAGGGAAGCGTTTTTTAGAGACAAAGCATTTAACGAAGTGCTTTGAGCAGCGTGTTTTATTGAAAGATGTAAACGTAATTGCTCAATTTGGTGACAAGATTGCCATTACTGGATCGAATGGTAGTGGCAAAACAACATTATTAAAGGTGCTCTTAGGACAGTTAAATGCAGAAGGAGAGGTTTGGATATCTCCTGCCGCGAATATCGGCTATTTAACGCAGGAAGTATTTGACTTACCACTGGATCAGACACCTGAGCAATACTTCAATAAGGAAACCTTTGAGGAACAAGGGAAGGTTCGAAATTTAATGAAGCATTTAGGCTTTACGCCAGCACATTGGACTGCACCAATAGGCGAAATGAGCATGGGCGAGCGGGTGAAATGTAAACTAATGGCTTACATTTTAGAGGATAAAAACGTGCTTATTTTAGATGAACCGACGAATCACCTTGACTTGCCTTCAAGGGAGCAATTAGAAAAAACGCTAGCGCAATATAAGGGAACTTTACTTGTTGTCTCACATGATAGATATTTTCTTGAGAAGGTAACAGATAGTGTGTGGGAGCTTAGAAATCAACGTATTGAGAAAAAGTGGAGAAATAACGCGCCTTCTCAAGTCGATGATAAAGCAACTCTTCGTTTAAAGCTTGAAAATGAAAGACAAGAGATACTTGGTAAGCTTAGTTTTCTTACAGCGAAGGATAAGGATTACGCTATGCTTGATCAAAAGTTTAATGAATTGACGAAGCGAATTAATGAGCTTAAATAACTAAAAGAGTTTTTAGGTAGGGAAAGAAAGGAGTGACCTTACACGATTAGTTCTGAGATGAACCTGATCACTTCGGGGCGCGCGAAAGCAAGTAGCTTGAAACGTAAATCATCTTCATTTACATATAACGCTACCTTGACCATTTTGTTTTTCAACACTATGAAAACTCCTAGAGCATGTATCTCTGCTCTAGGAGTTTTATTCGTGATATGCTTAAATCTTTTCAACGTCATCCACAAGCTGCGTATACTCTGCAAACCTTTTTTGCCATTCTTCCATTGGAAATTCATCATGTACAGTTCCGTTTAACAAATCCGAAAGCAGGTCTAAGCATATATGCCAGCCGGCTAAATCTTTAGGCGTATGGTCAGTTAGCTCACCAATCGTTTCAAGTAATACTAATATGGAGCCACTGCTAGTAGGGGAGAGTTCAAATCTTACTGTATCTTTGCCCCAATTAAATTCGAGTACATTCTTCTCAGCATAGTCTGTAATTGCTATTTCCTTATAAGCATTTGTTCCATCATTCATATTAAAGTGGATTTTGCCGTTTTTTTGAAGATCAATGATTTCTAAATTATTCATCCATTTTTGAAGCTTATCATTCTCCGTTAATACTGCCCAAACAGCATCAACTGAATGTGACAGCGGACGGTTGAATTTCACGACATAGCTATTTTGTTGTTTTTGAATAGTAGCGAGCATGGGGATCCTCCTTATTTACTTTTACTTTACTCCATCATAAACTGCTTGAAATAGTCTTGTCACGTCTACTTCTATAAATGTCCATACTTTAGCAGTAACAGACATTATTGATCCATCGATGCGAAAATTATTGAACAAGCGTTCTACAATGGTTAGTTGCTTTGGTGCTTTTTTGAGAGCTCTTCATTTTCTTTCGAATATTAATCTTTCTAAGTAGTAGAATTACGATTAATATTAGTTAAAAAAGGAGAAATTACAATGCCGTATCAACAAGCTTTGGAGAGCTATATTGCAGCAACAAATTCTCATGATTTTAATAACGTAAAGGAAATTTTGCATCCGCAAGCAGTGTATTGGTTTTCGGATAAAACATGCATAACCTTAGAAGAAATAGGAGCTTATTTCAATAATGCATGGGATTTGATAAGGGAAGAAGTTTATTCGGCTACCGATGTCCAGTGGCTTACGGTTGATGAACAATCAGCTACCTGCATTTATACATACCACTATGAGGGCTATCATAACGGAAAATTTGTATCAGGTTGCGGAAGAGCAACGAATATTTTTACTGTTTTAAACAATGAATGGAAGTTAATTCATGAACATTTAAGTAGTTAAATTATTTTTATTGCTACTTGAAAAAGTAGTAATGAAATGATGATTATTAGTAGTATGTTAGCTGCTTTTATCGGAATTTTAGGTAGAATTAAAAGTCCGAGCTGAGAGCCGATAATTGAGCCAATTGCCATCGCTATTGCATATTGCCATTGAATAAAGCCAGTTTGGTAAAATACAAAAATGCCCCTGTACAGCTCCCGAATATAAGTACGCGTGTGAGCTGTACAGCCTTTATGTAGGAGTAATGATAGCGTAAAAAATGTAGTATGCTGAAGGTTGAAGAGCCAGGTCCAAAGCCACCATCATAAACTGCGATTAAAAATGGCTGCCATAATTTATTGCTGTGTTTAGTGTCATTTTCTTCTGAGCTAACAGTCCATTCTTTATTTTTCAACGTTATAAATAGAACGAAAACAAGTAGAATACATGCAATAATATTCATTGTTTTTTCTGAGATGGATACTGTTAGGAGTGCTCCACAAACCCCTCCGGCAATGGCTATAGCAACATATTTCATAATAGATGCTAGACGAAGCTCTTTATGATAAAGAAGATAAAAGATGCTTGACAACGCTGCAATGCCCGATGAAAATTTATTCGTAGCAATGCCTGTTTGAATAGGTATGCCAACAAGCATCATAGCAGGGATCGTAATTAGCCCAGCACCCCCAGCAAGGGTACCGATAAAAGCGGCAATAATTCCGATACCGACAAGCGTCAGTGAAAGCTTTGTATAAGAAAGTCCTATTATAATGGCAATGGTCACAATCAAAATAAAAGATTTTTTCATAAGCGTCTCCTTTAACGTTGTTAGTTAAAGGGTACGGGTAAACAATTTATAAATCTAATATATTATTTTTCGTTTTGTATAAAAGATATTTATACAAAGTACAAATGATTTTTTCTCTTTCACTATAAATACTACTCGAAATACAGTCCCCTTAAAGCTCCTCATGCTTACTTTCATCTGCTTAGCCCCTTTGAAATTGAACTGTAAATAGTTATTATTGTTATTAATGGAATTTATTATACACAGAAGGGGGTGGTAGGAATGAAACAAAATATCTATCAATGGGGCGACTCACAAAATCCAACTTTCGTCTTTTTACATGGGCTAGGGAGTACCGGCTTAGCATTTGGAGAACTAGCAAAACATTTACCAGAGTATCATATCGTATCCTTTGATTTACCTGGACACGGCTATGCAAAAGCCTTGGAAGAAGAAAAAGCTTATTTTCCTTCCAATTTGATTGAAGACATAGAAGAAACAATAAATCAGCAGTTAGGTAATAAATCTTATTATTTAATTGGCCATTCTTTTGGAGCTGATTTGGCATTACATTATGCCGCTAAATACCCAAAACGAATAAAGGGAATTATTTTGTTAGATGGTGGTTATTTGTCACCGAAAGATTTAGGCATAACATTAGAAAACGAATTACAAGATATAGAGAAATTTTGCGATGAAGAAAGATTCCCATCTTGGGACGTATTTTTTGAATCGGAAAAAGAAGAACTATCACGATGGTCAGTAGAGTTGGAAGAGGCATCAAAAGCTCAAGTTAAGGAGCTGGATGGAGAAATTAGACTAACGATTTCTACTTTTACAGGGCAATCTATCATAAAAGGTATTTATGCAGAACCTATCACAGATAAAGTTGAACAGGTGCATTGTCCGGCTCTATTGATACGCGCAACAAAACCAAACGAATTAGAATCTACTAGAAAGAAGAGTATTCAAATTTTGCAAACTAGCATTAAAAACTTGGATATTGAACCGATCGCTGATGCAGGCCATGATATTTTTCGTGAAGCACCTAAGGATGTTGCTAAAAAGATAAGAACATGGCTTGTGGATCATTAATTAGGAAGTAGTGTAAGCATTGGTATGACAAATTCAGAGGTGAATGAAGCTGATAAAAACAGAAGAAGAGCTAAAAAACTTAATTGCAGCAGATGAATGGATGATGGCTATTTTATCAACCGTAAAGAAGCTACAATTACCTGATTCATGGATATGTGCTGGATTTATTCGTACAAAGGTTTGGGATTATTTACATGATAAGGAACATAGAACACCATTAGCCGATATTGATGTGATATATTTTGATAAAGTAAATCGCTCAGAAAAATATGAGAAGCAGTATGAACAAGAATTGACGAAGTATTTACCGAATGAGCCTTGGTCTGTGAAAAATCAAGCGAGAATGCATGTAGTAAATAATAGTGAACCTTATCAATCATCTATTGATGGTATGGCTCATTTTCCAGAAATACCGACAGCTATTGGTGTGAGGCTTACTAATGGAATACTTGAAATAGCTGCACCTCATGGTATCAAGCACTTAGTTACTGGGATTGTCGCTCCTACACCATATTTTCAAAAAGGCTCTCAAAGGCATGAAGTTTATATGAATAGAGTTCGAAACAAGCAGTGGGAATTAAGTTGGTCGAAGCTACAAATTATCTACTAAAATGAAGCGAAGGAGCTAAAGGCTTGTATCACGATAAATATCAATTAATCTCGCATTATGAAAGATCTATCGTATTTGTGGAAAGTTTAGCAAACATAACCGAAGAACAATGGCGTATGCCTATAGAACCTGGAAAATGGACAGTAGCAGAGGTAATTGGGCATCTTACTCCATGGGATAAATTCGTAGTAAAACAACGTCTACCGTTTCTTTTTACAGAAGAAAGCTTACTAAAAGGGCCAGATGTAGAAGAGATGAATGCTAATGCAGCAAGGAATAGTTGTGCTCAAAGTAAAGAAGAAACGATAACTAATTTTATCAATCAGAGACATCAGCTAATTGACGCACTTTATCAAATCGTTGATAAGCAATGGCAACAGCCTTTTACAATAGGTGCTTCAGAATTAACACTTTACGGTTATTTTGCTAGTTTAGTAGATCATGATGTGCATCATTTTTCACAAATCCAGAATATAGGAGCTATAAAGTGGATATCAAGCATTTAATTGATTACTATGCACATGCGTCTGTAAGTTTTACGGATGTTTTTACAAATAGAATGGAGCCAGGCCAAATAGATATTGGTCGAACAACAGCCCCCGGGAAGTGTGGTTTGGTTGTGCCGCTTGCTGGTAGTGCTATATTTAGCTTTAACGGCATCCCTTATGCAATGGAGCCGGGTATGGTCGTGCATGCAGGGCCACAAATGTCAATCGAAATTAAAGTTACTAGCGATAAGGAATGGGAGTATGCAGTTGTTCATTATCATATCCCCCCCGAAGAAATACCTCAATATTCATTATCAAATCAGCACTTTTTAATCAATACAGGCTATCATACAAAAATTATTGACTATGTACAGCAGCTAATAGAAAGCCAAGCAATGCCAGGTAATATGTCAATATTCAAAGCAAAGACTCTATTTATGAATTTATTGGATGCCATTCTTATGTCGGCAAAAGTGAAGGTACTTGATACAGCTAGTGAACAGATGGAGCAAGCTTTACAGTATATACATGAGAATTATGCTAAACAACTTTCTGTTTCGAAAATTGCTGAAGAATTTGGCGTGGAGCGTCGTAGGTTTGCCTATCTGTTTGAACAGCATACTGGGATGAATCCTAGCGTCTACTTAACGGAATATCGCATACGACGGTCGAAGGAGTTACTAAAATATGACGATTCACCAGTAGCGGAAATAGCTGAATGTGTAGGTTATGCAGATTGTTTTTATTTTAGTCGAGTATTTAAAAAATGTACTGGAATGTCCCCAACAGCTTATCGGAAATTAATGATTGAGGAAGCTAAATACGTATAAAAAGTTGTTTCTTGACAAAAGAAGCAGCTTTTTTGTTGTTCAAAAATCGGCAAAAGTCCATGTGATTCATGAAATTGTCCATTCACAACTGCTTTTCTCTTTGTTAGGATAGTATCCATAAATGATAATGAATATCAATTAAAGCCATATATTCTATTGACTTATAATTGAAAATGATTATCATTATCAATATAATTATGTTTGTTAGGAGAGAATATCTATGAATAAATATTTTAAAATGTGTGCACCTGCTCTATTAGCTTTATCCTTGGCTGCCTGTGGTACGGATAAAGCAGAAGAGTCTACTGCATCTACAAATAATGCCGCAGCAACCAGTGCAACAGAAACGCAAACAAATCAAGCAAAAACACAGACGATTACATACTTAGGTGAAAAATATGAAATTGCCGCAGATGTCAAAAACATAGTAGCTGCAAGCTTAGAGTCTATGGAAGATGCGGCAATGCTCGGTATTAAGCCTGTTGGCGTGCTTGATATCGGTGGGAAAATTCCATCATATCTTGCTTCTGAATTTGAAGGTGCTGAGCTTGTTGGAAATAAAATGACACCGAATACTGAAGCCATTCTTAAACTTGATCCAGATGTTATTCTAGGTTCCTCAAAATACCCTGAGGAAATGGCTGAAAAACTCAATAAAATTCAAACGATGATTCCATATTCACATGTCTCTACAAATTGGAAAGAGAACTTAATATTACTTGCACAACTTTCAGGTAAAGAAGACGAGGCTAAAAAAATTATTGCTGATTATGAAGCGAAGGTTGCCGATTCTCAAGTGAAATCTAAAGAGCAGTTAGCGGACAAGCAAGTTCTAGTTATTCGAGTACGTGGTGGCATCATGTATATCTATCCTGCAGGAGTTTACTTAAACCCTGTTCTGTATGAAGATTTAGGGGCTCCAATACCAGAGGTTTTAAAAACTGCAAAGGCACAGGCTGAACTATCTCTTGAAACATTAGCAGAGGTTAATCCTGATGCTATTTTCCTTCAATTCGAGGAATCAGAAAATGCCGATGCACCAAAAGCATTAGAAGAGCTACAAAAGAATCCAATCTTTGCAAGCTTAAAGGCATCACAAAATAATCAGGTTTTCGTGAATGCCATTGAACCTTTAGCACAAGGTGGTACGGCATGGTCTAAGGTAAAATTCTTAGACATCGCAGCTGAAAAATTACTTAAATAGTTTAGAGAGGCTGGTAGTAGATTTGGTGGCATCACCAGGCTATTACCAGCTTTTTATAAGATAGAGTTTAACTTCTTTCAGCGAGTGTCCAAACATCCGCTAAAAGAAGTTAAAGCCTCCGGCGGATGTCGGAATCGGAAAGGAGTGCTTTGTGCAAGCACAAAGCCGATTCCGGACGCATTGTTTATCTGCGCGAAAGCGTAGCGGCAGCGGCAATTATGCCGAGGCATAATTGATATAGAAAAAGGTGTGGAAGTTGAAAAAAACAAACATTGTGGCATTTTCAATATTAGCAGTTTCTCCATTCCTAATTGCGATTGTGGCATTAGTATCCGTTATGTATGGCACAAAAGACATTAGCGCAATAACGGTGTGGCAGGCGATTACAGCATTCGATCCTTCAAATGTTGACCACCAAATTATACGAACTGGGCGTATTCCTAGAATTGCCGCAGTTTTATTGGTTGGAGCATTTTTAGCAGTAGCGGGGGCAGTGATGCAAGGTATTACACGAAATTATTTAGCCTCTCCATCATTAATGGGCGTTAATGATGGATCTGCATTTATGATTACGATAGCAATTGTATTTTTCCCAGGGCTTCCAAATTACCAAATGATCTTACTTTCAATGTTCGGTTCAGCATTAGGAGCAGGTATTGTATTTGGTTTTGGCTCTTTAATTCGAAATGGTTTATCACCAGTAAGGCTCGCCATTATTGGTACGGTCATTGGTACGTTTTTAAGTAGTATTGCTACAGCCATTGCGATGTATTTCCAAGTATCACAAACGGTAAGTGTTTGGTATAACACAAAGGTACATATGGTGGACATGGATATGCTCATGCTATCTATTCCATTTGGGCTAGTCGGTTTAGTTCTTGCATTATTATCAGCAAAAGCTATTACGATAACTTCACTAGGAGAAGATATCGCTATTGGACTTGGGCAAAAAACTAAATCAGTGAAAATTATTAGCATGCTTGCTGTTGTGTGTTTAACAGGTACGGCTGTTGCACTTGTAGGGAAGATTGCATTTGTAGGGTTAGTCATTCCTCATATTACACGTTTCCTTGTTGGAGTTGATTACCGCTTTATCATTCCATGTGCAGCTGTAGTAGGGGCGTTTTTCTTAGCGCTTTGTGATGTACTTAGTCGCTTTGTTAATTACCCATTCGAAACTCCAATCGGCGTATTAACGGCCTTGGTTGGTGTTCCATTCTTCCTATATTTAGTTCGTAAACACGGAGGTGAACAACGTGCGTAAAAAAACCTCAAGTGTATTCGTCATGACTGTTTCCATACTTATGTTATTTATTTTTGGCGCCGGCTATCTCCATATTACAAATGGTGTCTTTGATATGTCAGTGATGGATGTTTTAAAAACATTGCTGCGCATTGAAGCAAATCCAAAATTTGATCTTGTCATTTTTGATTTCCGTTTACCACGTATTGTCATTGCGGGATTAGTCGGTGTTGGCCTAGGGATGGCAGGGGTTGTGCTACAAGGTATTACGCGTAATGGCCTAGCGGATCCTGGGATTTTAGGGATCAATGCTGGGGCTGGTGCAGCAGTGGTTATATTTATGTTTTTCTTTCAATTACGTCTCACATCTGCAGATATGAGTAGCTGGTTATCCATTTTGATGATGCCGATTTTTGGATTCGTCGGTGGTGCGATGGCAGCAGTGTTGATTTTCTCGGTTGCCATGAAGAACGGCCATTTAGATATGCAACGGCTAATTTTAACAGGGATTGCGATTAATAGTGGCTTTGGGGCATTGTCACTGTTTTTATCATTAAAAATGAATGCTCAGGATTATGAAGCAGCCGCAGTTTGGATGGCAGGCTCTATTTATAATGCAAATTGGATTTTTGTTGTGACTATGTTGCCGTGGCTTATTTTATTAGGCTTTTATGTTCATCGGAAATCGTATTTGCTCGATTATTTTCAATTAGAAGAGGATAGCATTACTAGCTTAGGGATAGCAGTGGAAAAAGAGAAAATGAAGCTGTTATTGGCAAGCGTCGGCTTAGTCAGTGCTTGTGTATCGGTATCAGGTAGTATCGGTTTTATTGGATTAATGGCACCACATATTGCTAAACAGCTTGTTGGTATTCAACATCGTTACGTCATGCCAGTCAGTGCGTTGATAGGTGCGGGATTGCTTATTTTAGCTGATTTTATAGGAAAAACAGTATTTGCGCCATCTGAGCTGGCAGTTGGTATTGTTGTCTCGATAATTGGGATTCCGTACTTCTTATATTTATTAGTGAAATCGAAGGCATAGGAGGAAAAAGTGTGCAAACTGCATTTAGAATGGAAAATTTATCTTCTGGCTATGAGCAGGTTCGTGTGTTTGAAGGCTTGAATTTAACAATTGAAGAAGGAAAGGTTACGACCATTATAGGCCCCAATGGATGTGGAAAATCTACACTATTAAAAACAATTGGTCGTATATTAAAGAAGCAACAGGGCACGGTTTATTTACAGGATCAAAACATGCAAAATTTATCGACAAAGGAAATTGCGAAAAAGCTAGCAATCTTGTCCCAGACGCCTATTGCCCCAGGTCAGTTAAAGGTTGAGGAGCTTATTGCTTATGGTCGTTATCCACATCGAAATAACGTTAATCGCTTAACAAAAAAGGATGAGGAAATGGTTGAATGGGCTTTAAATGTAACAAATACGATGGAGTACCGAAATCGAGAGCTTGCTCAGCTTTCAGGAGGTCAACGCCAGCGTGTATGGCTTGCAATGGCCTTAGCGCAAGAAACAAATATTTTGCTATTAGACGAACCTACAACATATTTAGATATGGCACATCAGTTAGAGGTGCTAGAAATTGTGAAAAACTTAAACGAACAGCATCGTTGTACGATTGTTATGGTATTGCACGATATTAATCACGCGGCACGATATTCAGATCATTTAATTGCAATGAGGCAGGGAGCTGTAACGAAAACTGGAACACCTGAGGAAATTTTATGTGCAGATGTTATGCGGAACGTATTCAATATTAATGCACGTATTATGGAAGATCCAGTTACGAAAACACCAGTATGTTATGGCTATGATGTTATGAAGGAGGCCGACAAATGATTGAGGAGAAAATCGAGAAAACACTTGATTATGTGACGCAGCAAATTGTATCGAAGTTTACGGATTATACGTATACGGTAAATATTTATGTACCGAACGGAGAAGTACCAGAAGAAGGTTTTCCAGTCTTATACGTATTAGATGGATCGTCATATTTCCATCTTGTAAAGGAAGCGGTTCGCCTACAAAGTCGTAATGCACCTAAAACAGGAGTCTTACCAGCCGTTGTCATTGGCATTGGGCATGGTGCTGACATGCATGAACGACGATTTTATGATTTTACAGGACAAGCAGAAACGTATACTTATCCTGCAAGATTTAAAGGTAAGGGCCATGAGAAACATGGAGGAGCAGAGAACTTTAATAGATTTTTAGAGGAGGAGTTAAAGCCAAGTATTCGGGCTCAATTCCCTGTAAATATACAACATGAAGCACTGTTCGGGCATTCATTAGCAGGTTATTTTGTTCTTTGGCAATTATTTCATCATCAATCAAGCTTCCAACGTTATATAGCGATTAGCCCTTCTATTTGGTGGAATGAGCATGAACTATTAGGTTATGCGTCAAAATTTTTAAAAGAGCTTCCATTTGCTTATGAAAAATTATTCATCGGTGTAGGAGAACTGGAAACCTTTATGGTTGATGATGCGCAACAAATTGCGAGTAAATTACAGAAAATCATGGATATCTCCTTCTATGAAGCGTTGGAGGAAAATCATGCTTCAATCGTTCCAACTGTTATGAGTAGAGCAATACGTTTTGTGAACAAAAAATAAATAGTAGTGACCGCATTATCTTATGTAATGCGGTTTATTTGTGGTTAAAGATGCATTATAATGTATTTTTAATCACAAAAGGAGTGTTGACAGATGAACATTATTTTAGCACAAGTAGAGGATGCTTCAGTAATTCATAATGTTATGCTACAGGCCTTTAAAGAGTATGAACATGTAACACCACCATCAAGTGCACTAAGTGAAACGATTGAATCGATTGAACAGGCGATGAAGAAAGGAGAGCATGCCTTCATCGGATATATCGATGAACAACCTGTTGCGATGGTAAGATTTACACTTAGTGCTCAGGGGATTTATTTTTTAGATTATCTGTAATTCCAGTAAAGCAAGGACAAGGATTGGCTAAAGCATTAATTGCTGAGCTTGAACAATTCGCATGGGCGAAAGGAAAAACGATTAGCGAATGTAAAGTACGTATGAGTGTACCAAGAAATATTGAGTTGTATCGCTCATTAGGTTATGTTGTCACAAGAGAGGGCAAGGCAGAAAATCGTAACGGTTTCTCTCTTTCTGTAGCGACAATGGAAAAACAGCTTACGAATTAGGGGGGGACTGCTCTTGAGAAAAAAGCTTGGCTGTTTACATGCACATCATTCAAATATTGAGTGTATAGAACAGGCATTTCAAAACATTGAGAACGTAGAACTAGTCCATTTTGTGGATCCAGGTCTTATACAGCAAGTTTCGAAAGGGACTGACGGGCTAGCTTTTAAGGTTAAAGAGCAACTTGAATGGATGGAAAGTTGTAATATGGATGCTATTTTAATAACGTGTACGAATTATATTACATTGCTAGAGGAAGAACAGCTGAAACTTTCTATTCCAATTATTAAAATAGATGAGCCGTTCTTTGAAATAATATGTGAAGAAAAACAGCCTCAAACGATTCTTTTTACAAATTCGGAGACTGTGGAAGGAACGTTGAAAAGACTGCAGCAATACGCTGAGCAACATGAAAAAACTTTAGATGTAGTAGCAAAAGTTGTCGACAATACTTTTGAACTGATTATGCAGGGGAAAAAGGAAGCGTATAATAACACTATTAGACAAACTCTTCATCATCTAGCGGAGGAGCAACGGCAAATTTCAGTTGCGCAACTTTCAATGGTTGAAGCCGCACAGCAATTCGAAAAAGAATCAACGTTAACGATTGCTAATCCGCTAAAGTCGTTAGTTAAATTTGTGATGAGAGCTATAGAATAGTAGTTTATGTAAAGTTTTCTGAATACTCTGTAACAATTTGCGCGAAAAATTCGTTTCATAGGAAATAGCCATAACTTATAGGGAGTGTAGTAATGGGGAGATGGGTACTAATTGTAACGGTGTTGTTATTGTTGGTAGGCTGTTCAATGAATGAGAAAGCGGTTGCTCTGCCAAATGATTTACCTGATTTTGTGCAGGAAAATGACTTTAAATCAATTGATTGGGACAAAAAGGCAGTAGAATTTGGAGAGAGAGGTATTATTGGTAATGAGGATAAATCAGGTGTTATCGGGTCCAATATACCGAGTTTAAACACTCAAAAATGGATGTGGCATCTTTGGGGAATTGAAGAAGGTCATAATACCAAGTTAACAATTGTCGGGTATCATAAAGATTCTAAAACGGTGTATCCCATCTTGGTAGATGGTTGGACTATAGGACTTGGTGGACCTGTTAATGGTGCAGATGCTCATACACCTTCAAGTGTGAAAATCCCAAAACCTGGTGAATGGGCAATTTTACTTTATACGAATGGAAGCTATTTTGATACGTTAATTTACGATATTAATGAATAGAGAATGAATAGTTCACACGATGACCCTCGTTTTGTAAGCTGAATTTCTTACAAAATGAGGGTTTTGCTTAAAACAATTAAAGCAAATGGCGTAAAAAATATAAAATTGGTAATATGAAAAGTAAGAAAATAGAAATGGAGGAGAGCTACATGACCGATTTACGATATCCAATTGGACAATTTCAATTTCCGGAAGTAGTTACAGCGCAGCAAGTAAAGGAATGGATTGTGGATATTCGTCTATTACCGAAACAACTAGCAGAGGCTCTTAATGGAGCAAACGAACAAGCATTAACAAAATCCTACCGAGAAAATGGCTGGACGGTTACGGAGCTTGTCCACCATATTGCAGATAGTCATATGAATAGCTATATCCGTTTTAAGCTAGCTTTGACGGAGGATATTCCAACGATAAAGCCTTACAATGAGGAAGATTGGGCAAAGCTTCCCGATTCAGAAATGCCTGCCTCAACATCGTATAAAATGATTGAGAGCTTACATGAACGTTGGGTTTATTTGCTAACAAGCTTAACAGAAGAGCAATTACAACGAGCATTTAATCATCCGGATTCAGGATTAATGACACTTGAAAAAGCTGTAGCCTTATATGCTTGGCATGGAAAGCATCATCTTGCTCATATTAAAAATGCTTTGGCGAAATAAATGCTCAAGTAAATAAGGTATTGGTTCAATCAATGGATTTTGAAAAGCAGTTGATTCATAAATTACACTTGCTTGATGATTTGGACCACAAATTGAACGAGCTAACTATAGAAATAAATACTGATAAAACTGTATAAAGTGTGTTGTTGAAGGCTGTTTCAAAAGCAAGAAAAGGACTTTTGAAACAGCCATTTTTATGTTATTAGAGAATTCTACATAGTTGTAGAGCAATCATATCATGCCTTGTTCAGATTAGGTATAATATTATTTCGTTTCTCGGTGCAATGTAACTCTTTTTAAGCGCGGGGAATATTTCTTAAGCTCCAGCCTTTCAGGATTAGTTCGTTTGTTTTTTGTAGTGATATAGTTTTTATCACCTGTTTCTGTACAGGCTAATGTCACTTGTACACGCATAAAATAACCTCCTTTTAAATCGTAATAATTACGCTTTATACATTATTATTTTTATTGAAATATGTCAATATCGTATTTCTGCAAAGTTTTTAGCGTTGCATTTTGTAGGATTCTATGTTTTAATTACAAACTGTAAACAGTAATCATTACGATTTGAGGAGTTGTGAAAATGACAAGAAAAATTCCAGTTACAGTTTTAAGTGGTTATTTAGGTTCTGGTAAAACAACAATGATGAATCACATTCTACAAAATGAAAAAGATATGCGTGTAGCTGTAATCGTCAATGATATGAGTGAAATTAATATTGATGCAGAGTTAATTGCAAATGGAAGCGGTATTTCACGTACAGAGGAAAAATTTGTAGAGTTATCGAATGGTTGCATTTGCTGCACGTTACGCGAGGATTTATTGCAGGAGGTTGAGCGTCTCGCGAGGCTCGGTACTATTGATTATATTTTAATTGAGTCGACAGGGATTAGCGAGCCAATACCCGTTGCCCAAACGTTTAGCTATTTAGACGAGGAGCTAGGTATTGATTTAACAAAGTTTTGCCAGCTTGATACGATGGTGACTGTTGTAGATGCGAATCGCTTTTGGCATGATTTTCAGTCAGGGGAAAGTCTATTAGAGCGTAAGGAGGCGGTCGGTGAATTGGATGAACGGGATGTTGCTGATTTACTCATTGAGCAAATCGAGTTTTGTGATGTCCTTGTATTAAACAAATGTGATTTAGTATCAGGTGAAGAGCTCGAAAGATTAGAGAGTATATTACGTGCTTTACAACCCGAAGCAAAGCTAATTCGTTCAATTAACGGCATTATAGAACCATCAGAGATTTTAAATACTGGACGCTTTGATTTTGAACGAGTATCGGAATCGGCTGGTTGGTTAAAGGAATTAGAGCTTGGTCATGAAAATCATACACCTGAAACGGAGGAGTACGGCATTTCTTCGTTCACCTATATCCGTAGAAGACCCTTTCATCCAATGCGTTTTGTAGAATGGTGTGACCAGATGCCGGAAACGATTGTTCGAGCAAAGGGGATTATTTGGAGTGCAAAGCATCAAGATGTTGCATTATTGCTATCACAGGCAGGCTCATCGGCAAAAATAGAGCCCGTTTCTTATTGGGTAGCTGCTTTACCAAAGGAACAGCAGCAGGATGTTTTCTTGCAAAGCCCCGAGGTACTAAAGGATTGGGATGAGGAATTCGGAGATCGCATGACACAGCTTGTTATAATTGGCGTTGAATTAGATAAAGATTCGATTATAAAAGAATTGGACACATGCTTATTAACGGAAGAGGAGTCTAATAATTCATGCGAGGGTCTACAAGATCCGTTCAATTGGGAATGGCATTAAAGATAAAAACAAAGAAGATTTCGGCTAGGATTCCGAAATCTTCTTTTGAAATATATGATTATAATTTGTAGCATCTCGCAAAGCTTTTTCCTCAATTGGAATGCGTACGGATAGCATTGTCACATTTAAAAGTGTAAAGCAAAATGCTGTGAAATATGCTTGAAACATTAAAGGCAGAAGAATAATTTCTAAGCAAACCACAGCGTAATTTGGGTGGCGCATAAATGTGTAAGGGCCTTTCCGTACAACTTCTGCATTGGGTAATATGAGTATTTTTGTGTTCCAAAAAGACCCTAATGAACGAATACACCAAATGCGTAATGCTTGAACAGCAATAAATAATATGAACAAAAACGGAAATAAAGGCGATAAACTTTTATGATTAGTAACTACTTCAATAATTAAAAATAGGAAAAAACCGGCGTGCAAAGAAACCATATATGGATAATGAGAGGAACCAACTTCATATGCCCCTTGTGAAAGCATCCATTTTTCATTGCGTTTTGCAATGAAAACTTCTGTCAATCTTTGTAGAATGACGAGGATTAAAATAATATAAATAATCATGCTACTCCCTCCATTTAAGTAATACAGCTTCAGCACAGAAGCCAGGGCCGAGAGCGACGAGCAAACCAGTATCCTCTACTTGTCCTTCGTTTAACATAAATTGCTCCAATACATATAGCACCGTAGGAGATGACATATTTCCATGATATTTTAATATTTCCCGAGAAATGTCGGTTTTTTGGGGAGCTAGATAAAGAGTATCTTCATAGGCTTTTAATACTTTTTTACCGCCAGGATGTGCTATGAAATGGTTAAGCTGTTCACTGTATAGTTCATGTTCCAATAAAAATTGTTCAATGAATGGGCCGAGCCAATTGGTGATTATGGCAGGAATACTTTTCTGAAAAACGACATGTAGACCATTATTTTTAATATTCCAGCCCATAACATTTTCTGAATCTGGCATCCATTTAGAGCCAGTCCCGATAATAGCAGGTATTGATTTTTTTACTGCGATATTCACTTCATCTCCACAGACGAGTATACATGCTGCTCCATCTGCAAAAAGAGAGGCACCGATTAAATTACTTTTTGAAAAATCATTCGGCTGAAAGGTTAGACTACAAAGCTCGACACAAACGACAAGAACTTTTGCTTCTGGATGGGCACGACAAAAATCATAGGCTCTACTAACACCTGCCGCACCACCAGCACAGCCAAGCCCCCAAAGAGGAATACGTTTAAGCCTGTCTGAAAAAGGAAGTTTATTCATAACCCGTGCATCAATACTTGGTGTGGAGAAGCCTGTCGTACTCACAAAAATGATGGCATCAATGTCTTTAGGAGAAATCGGTGATTGTAAAAATGCTTCATTTTGTAAACATGCTTGAATGACGTCAATGCTATATTGTGTAGCTAGCTCAATATATAAATCGTTACGTTCCTCAAAGGAATGATCAGTACGATGCCATTCTGGTGGTACACAAAAATGACGTGTTGCAATACCACCATTCTCAAAAACTTTTAAGTAACGTTCTAATTTAGGGATTTTTGCATGAAAAAGCTCCTTCGTTAGCTCCTCTGCGTTTGTCTGCTGTAATGTGTACGGTGGTTGGTATGTACTGATAGAAATGATTTTTGACAATTCAACATCTCCTTCGCAACTAGTGGTCTTGTTCATTGTATGCAGGAAGGTAGGGGGTACATGCTTGTTAGATTATGATTGACAATTTAAGAATATTTTGCTACATTGAAATTAACTAAATCGGAAGTAGGTGATGTGACATGATGAATAGATCCGTTTTTAACGAACTGCAATTCGGTTTGTTCAATTTCACACGCCTAAAATATATAAATTGACCACGCAGTGTATTTAAATCACAATTGTGGTGATTTATATATTCCCTTAAATGTGCCTGTGAACCTTGTACTGCCGAATTGCGCAGAGACAAGGTTTTTTGTGTTTTATTTTCAATTGATGACAAACGATATGCACATTTAGGAGGAAAACAAATTGAATTTAACAACTTTAGGATTTTCAACATATTTTGAAGAGCAAATGACTGGATTTAAACAGGAGGCTAAGCTAGCGAACTGCGTGCCTGCTAGGGTTACCTTAGAGCATAAGCATTCTTATCGTGTACTGGCTGAAGAAGGAGAGTGGCTGGCAACGATTGCTGGACATTACGCGTATACATCATTAGCACGTGAGGATTTCCCGGCGGTTGGAGATTGGGTGCTTGTTGAGAAAATGCCGGGTGAGGAAAAGGCGATTATTCATAAATTGTTTACACGAAAATCAGTCTTTTCCCGCAAGGCCGCGGGATTGGAAATACAAGAGCAGATTGTAGCATCGAACGTTGATATCGTGCTTCTTGTTATGAGCTTAAATGCAGACTTTAATATTCGTCGTTTAGAACGCTATTTAGTAGCTGCGTGGGATTCGGGTGCGAAGCCAATCGTTGTATTGACGAAGGCTGATCTCTGTGAAGATGTTTCTAGTAAACTACGTGAGGTTGAGTCTGTAGCGTTTGGTGTGGATGTTTTTGTGACTAGCGCTCTGTCAGGCGAGGGCTTAGAAGATATCCGTGCGCTATTTACGGAAGGTGTGACAGGAGCATTACTTGGCTCTTCTGGCGCAGGGAAGTCCACTTTGACAAATGCTCTTAGTGGTGAGGAGCTTATGAAGGTTTCGGATATTCGTGAAGATGATGCGAAAGGGCGCCATACAACAACACATCGTGAGTTAGTTTTATTGTCAGGTGGCGGCTGTTTAATTGATACGCCTGGAATGCGCGAGCTGCAGTTATGGGATCAAAGTGATAGCTTATCCTCTAGTTTTCGGGATATTGAGGAACTTTCTGCGGCCTGTCGTTACAGGGATTGTACACATCAGAAGGAGCCGCATTGTGCTGTACAGCAAGCAATTACAGATGGCGTTCTTGAACAATCACGTCTCCAAAGCTACTTTAAATTGCAAAGAGAGCTTGCGTTTATCGAACGCAAAACGAATGCTCAAGCAAGACTAAATGAGCAACGCAAATGGAAGCAAATTGCGAAAGGCTTAAAGAAAGGCAAAAAATCAAATTAAGAGTGAGCAATTTATCGGCGATTTCATAGTTGGGGGCACGAAAATGACAATCCAAAACATAAATCATTTATTATTTTCAGTTTCAAATTTAGAGGAATCCATCGCATTCTATGAAAAGGTTTTTGACGCAAAATTATTAGTGAAGGGTAGAAGCACAGCCTATTTAGATGTAAATGGGCTGTGGCTTGCCCTGAATGTAGAAAAGGATATTCCACGCAATGACATACATCAATCCTATACACATATAGCGTTTTCTATCCATGAGGATGATTTTGAAGACATGTATGAAAAGTTAGTCCAGTATAGTGTCAATATTCTGGAAGGCAGACAAAGAGATGTAAGAGATAAAAAATCGATTTATTTTACAGATCCAGACGGTCATAAATTCGAATTTCATACAGGGACTTTACAGGATCGATTGGATTACTATAAGAAAGAAAAAATGCATATGGAGTTTTTTGATTAATATTAAAAAATAGGTGTCTCTATCTTTAAGAGGAGGACATCTATTTTTTTTGCAACGTTTTCCTTTTCTCAAACGACTTTAAAGTGTAACCAGAAGGAGGAGATTAGGTGGATATAGAAAAATTGGTTAAGAGCGCAAAAAGGGGGGATGATGAAGCATTTGAGCAGTTGATTGCTTTAATGCGCGAGAAATTGTATCGTACTGCCTATTCATATGTTCGAAATGAACAGGATGCGCTTGATATTTATCAAGAGTCTATTTATAAAGCTTATACAACATTGAAAACATTAAAGAATCCAAATAGTTTTCCAGGATGGATTAGTAAGATTGTGGTTTATAAATCTATAGATTTTATTAGAAAAGATTCAAGAAAATTCACTCCAGGAGATGCGGAGTTTTTTGCAGAGATAGCAGGAAATCAAAATATGGAGAATGTTACTTATTCAATGGATTTAAAAGAGGCTATTGAAACATTAGATGATAAGTATAAAACGATTATGTGGTTACGCTTTTATCATGATTTTTCTGTCAAAGAGATTGCAAAAATGCTGGGATGTCCTGAAGGTACAGTGAAATCCTATATTAATAGAGCTAAGAAAG
The DNA here is from genome assembly GCF_050280425.1 of Lysinibacillus sp. NPDC093190. NCBI lineage: Bacteria > Bacillati > Bacillota > Bacilli > Caryophanales > Bacillaceae > Lysinibacillus > Lysinibacillus sp. NPDC093190. The sequence goes on from NZ_JBNNVG010000003.1 coordinate 87,043, forward strand.
AGTTAAAACCAATCTTAAAGGAGGGCTACTTGTATGAGTAAGGAAAATAATAATCAATCTATTGATCGTATCGATATTCCACTTCAACAATTGATGATGAGAGAGCAGGCGGCAATAAGTGCAGCAAAAAGGAAGAAGCGGATCATTAGAATTATAAAACCTCTTCTTGTTGCCTGCGGATTGTGCATAGCGCTACTAGGTTCGGGATTTTTCTCCCCTACAATAGCTACTGCACTTACCAATGTACCTTATATTGGAGCCATCTATGCTGAGTTTGGGGATATTGCAGCTAAAAAAATTGAACAAAAACATTTTATGACAGAAATAGGAAAGAAGGATACTCATGCAGGTCTTACAATGGCTGTTGAAGAAGCGGTATATGATGGAAATAGATTAATAGTTACGGTTGCATATACAGGGCAGAATGGTGTTTCTTTAGAAGAAGAGAATGTAGGTACTAATATGCTAACTGTCAATGGGAAGCCAATAGATGTTGCGGTAGGTTCTACAGGCCAAGATGATATAGATAAAAACACAATTATTGAGCATCATGAATTAACGTTATCGAATACAGATATATACGGGGATAAAATTGAAGTAGCCTTGGATGGGAGAGATTTATTTGGCTACAAAGGTAATTGGCATGTGGATTTTACTCTGGAAAAATTAAAGGAAGAAGTTATTAACTTCTATCCAAATGTAAAATCTAGTACTAACAATGGGTTATATAAGTTAAACGTTGCACAGGTATCATCCACACCGCTATCGACACGTATAGATGTCCTAGTAGATTATCCAAGAGAACAGGATAGAAATGATAAATGGCCATTTTTTGAGTTTGAGGTAATTGATAGTGAAGGGAAGTTATATGATAGCGCAAATATGCAAATAGGTGCAACCAAGGATTATGGACATCATATTATTCTAGTACTGCCTCCTATGGAGAAAATGCCAAAATCATTTACACTTAAACCAGGTAAGGCGGATGAGCAAGGTTATTGGAAAGAAATAAAGGAATTAGAAATGATAGTACCCTTAGAACCTTAAAAATATGGAGCCCCTTTTAGTTTAGGAAACTAGAGAGGTCTCAAAATTGTATAATATTAACGAGAAACAATAAAAGAGGAGAAAACGTTAATAATACAGAAGGGGTGATTTTATGAAAAAAGCTATTATTTTTGATATGGATGGTACTTTATTTCAGACAAATCTAATATTAGAGCCAGCACTATCGGCAACGTTCGATGTGTTACGTGCAAAAGGCTTGTGGCAGGGTGAAACACCAATAGAGAAATATCGCGAAATTATGGGGGTTCCATTACCTGTTGTCTGGGAAACGTTATGTCCTATGCACGCGCTAGAGACACGTGAAGAAAGCAATGCATTATTCCATGTTAAACTTATTGAACAAATACGGAATCGCCAGGGCGCATTGTATCCAAATGCAGAGCAAACACTTGCTACTTTGGCAGAAAACTATGATTTATTCATTGCCAGTAATGGACAAACCGAGTATTTACAAGCAATAGTAGAAACCTACCAATTGCAGCGTTTTATCAAAGGTACATATAGTATTCAGTCTATTTCGAGCGGTCATAAATCTGATTTAGTGAAAAAGGTAATCGAGGAAAATGCCATTGAACGCGGAGCAGTTGTAGGTGACCGTTCTTCTGATATTCAGGCAGCTCATGACAATCAGTTACTCTCTGTTGGTGTACGATTCGACTTTGCGCAGGAAACAGAATTGCAGAAAGCAGACATAGTCATCGATGATTTAAAAGAGCTACTTTATATAAAGATAGGATAAAATTTTATCGACTACATTTTCTGATTTATCGAGAAGATTGAATGATTTATCACCCAACTTTTTTGATTTATCGCCTAACTTTTTCATTTTATCGAGAACTTTCAGTCATTTATCGACATGCATTGCAATTCAAGGGTAGAAAGAGTAAAATGGTGGAAATCTATAGTAAAAGCATTGATAAGGAAAAGTAAATTGGGTAAGTATTATATAGAGAACCTCTGTTGGTGGAAATGAGGCCAATGCCCCCTTTTGAAAATGACCTTTGAGCTTCGTGCCGAAAGCAAGTTTGCGAGTAGATTACGACGAGATGGGCACTCGTTACAACAGCGGCAGTATCTCTCATTATTAAAATGTAACGTACTGATGGAGGCAAATAGTGTGAGCTATTTGTAAATATAGGTGGTAACACGGGTATACTCGTCCTAATCAATTTTGATTAGGGCGTTTTTTTTATCTTCATTCAGGGCTTACCTGAATGAAGATAAAGCCTCCGGCGGATGTCACGGATTTTAAAAGGAAGAATTGTGCTAGCACAATTCAAAATCCAGACGTATTGTTTATCTGCGCGAAAGCGAAGCGTCAGCGGCAATTACACCGAGGCGTAATTGATATACACTTTTTTGTACACTTTTTTTTCGAGGGGAGCAACTTAGGATGACAATCGTTATTGGAGGCGCGTGGCCATATGCAAATGGTTCTTTGCATTTAGGACATATTGCCGCATTATTACCAGGTGATATTTTGGCTAGATATTACCGACAAAAGGGCGAGAAGGTTTTATATGTTTCGGGAAGTGACTGTAATGGCACACCGATTTCTATTCGAGCTGCACAGGAAAACACGACAACGGAAGCAATTGCTGATCATTATCACGAGGAGTTTACAAGGTGCTTCAAAGATTTAGGATTTACCTATGATTTGTATACGAGAACAGACGCTCAGCACCATCATGAATCTGTTAAGACAATTTTTTTACAGCTACTAGCGAACAATTTTTTATACAAAAAGAAAATTGAACAAGCATATTGTGAAACGGACAAGCAGTTTTTGCCGGACCGATTTGTAGAGGGGATTTGTCCAAACTGTGGTGCGAAGGCGCGTGGTGATCAATGTGATAATTGCTCAACAATTTTAGACCCGCTCGATTTAATCGATAAACGCTGTAAAATTTGTGGGAATGAGCCAATTATCAGGGAGACAGAGCATTTTTATTTTGCTTTTAGTCAGTTTCAAGGGAGGTTGGAGACTTATTTAGCGGAGGCAAAGGCGGAAAAACGCTGGCGAGACAATGCTTTAGGTTTAACAGAACGTTATTTGGCAGAAGGGGTTCCGGACCGCGCTGTAACAAGGGATTTACCAAATGGAATAGACGTGCCTGTAGCAGGTTTTGAAGGCAAAAAAATATATGTGTGGATTGAAGCAGTAGCAGGTTACTTAACAGCTAGTATTGAATGGGCAAAACTGCATCAAATAGCGATTGAAGATTTGTGGAATGAAGAAACGATTTCGTATTATGTGCATGGTAAGGATAATATTCCGTTCCATACAGTTATATGGCCAGCCATTCTTATGGGTATAGGAGCAAAGGCCTTACCTACACATATTGTATCAAACGAATATTTAACATTAGAAAAGCGAAAATTATCGACGAGCCAAAACTGGGCGGTATGGGTGCCTTATATTTTGAGTCAATACGATGCAGATTCTATTCGTTATTTTTTAACAATGAATGCGCCAGAAAATCGTGATACTGATTTCTCATGGCGGGAATTTATTTATAGTCATAATGGCGAATTACTTGGCGCTTATGGTAATTTTGTCAATCGAACATTGAAGTTTTTAGAAAAATCGTTTGATAGCAAAGTGCCTCAAGCCGAGGTAGATGACACTATCCGAAAACAAACGATTCAGTTGTTTAATGATGTTGGGATTCATATAGAAGCGGGTCATTTTAAACAAGCTTTAGAAGCTATTTTTGAATACATTCGTGTGGCGAATCGCTATTTTGACGAGCAGCAGCCGTGGCTACAGGTGAAAGAGAATGTAGAAGCTGGTAATCGAACATTAGCAACGTGTGTTTATATTATTGCTAATCTTGGACAGCTGTTGCATCCATTTTTACCGTTTTCAGCTGAGAAGGTGAGAAAAATGTTAGGAATAAACGAAGTGATGTGGCATGAGCAAGTGGACTTACCAGCAAGCATTAGCGAAGTGACACCACTCTTTGAACGTCTTGATGTTGAATTGATTGAAGAGGAATATCAAAAGTTGGTGGAGGGCAGTCGATAGCGAAAATGAAAGAGGCTGGGACAGAACTCGATTATTTTGAAAAATAGCGAAAATAGATAATAACTTTTTCGCTTCGATGAGTAGAGTGTTCCTTCCTAAATCAAAAAAATGTTAGACCGAAATACAATCGGTCTAACATTTTTTCTTTTTGTCCCAGCCTCTTTTAACTATTTAATTAGTTCATAACAGGCGTTAATTTAGCAACAACAATACTGTTGATAGCATTAATATAAGCTAGCGCACTCGCTTTTAAAATATCTGTATCCGCAGCTTTTGCGATATATTTTTCATCTTCATGCTCGATTGTAATTTTTACTTTACCAAGCGCTTCTTTTCCACGAGAAACGCTATTGATATTATATTCTACAAGTTTCACATCAATGTTTGTAATTTCCGCGATGGCTGAATATAGGGCATCAATCGGACCTGAGCCAACTGCACTTGCTTTAAATATCTCCCCGCCTTTACGTACTTTCACACTTGCTGAAGGGAAGCTAGCGTTGCTGACGACTTGTAAATCATCGAAGTCAAAGAACTGATCACTATAATGAGTAGCATTAGCATTGTTTGCGTCATGTTTTTCATAATAGCTTTCCACAATAACATATAAATCGTGATCGTAAACTTCTTTCTTAGCATCAGCAAGTTTCAAAAAGCCTTCGAAAATCCCTTCAAATTCATCTGTAGAAAGATTTGAGAAGCCAAGTTTTTCAAGGGCATTTTTCACCGCGTGACGCCCGGAGCGAGCTGTCAGAACAAGCTCCATATCATCAAGACCTACATCTTCTGGATGTACAATTTCATAGGCATCGCGAGATTTTAGAAGGCCGTCTTGATGAATACCAGAGGAATGGGCAAAAGCATTATCCCCAGTAATTGCTTTGTTTACTTGTACATCTAAGCCCATAAAGCTTGAAACAAGGCGAGACGTATTCATAATTTCTCTTGTGTTAATACGCGTCTCAGCATTGTATACAGAGCTACGTGTTTTCAACGCCATGACGACTTCTTCTAATGCTGCATTACCTGCGCGTTCACCTATGCCGTTAATTGTACATTCTACTTTATCTGCGCCGTTTTTAATCGCAGCAAGCGTGTTAGCAGTTGCCATACCAAGATCATTATGACAATGGACACTTAGTAAAACGCTATCGTCTAAGTTTTTCATACGTTCATTTAGTTTATAAATCATTGCTCCGAATTCTTCCGGTTCTGCAAAGCCGACTGTGTCAGGTACATTAATCATTGTGGCACCAGCCTTCATGACAGCTTCAATGGTTTTCCAAAGATACTCAAAATCAGAGCGAGATGCGTCTTCTGTGGAATATTGGACTTGTGGTAGAAGAGTTTTTGCATATTTTACTGCATCAACACCAATCTGTAGAATCTGATCCTTGGATTTACTAAATTTTTTCTTAACATGAATGTCAGAAGTACCAAGCACCATATGAATCATAGGTTTTTCAGCGTATTTTACAGCGTTATAAACAGCATCAATGTCTGCCTGTACAGCACGTGCTAAAGCAGTAATCATAATGTCACTTGTATGACCAACTTTTTGTGCGACAGCTTTAACTGCATCAAAATCTCCTTGTGATGAAGCAGGGAAACCAGCTTCGATAATATCGACGCCTAATTTTTTGAGTTGCTGAGCAATCTCTACTTTTTCGTATAAATTCAGTTTTGCACCTGGCACTTGCTCACCATCACGTAAAGTTGTATCAAACACCCAAATTTTTCTTCCCATTTTCAAACACTCCTTTTGTAGTAGTTGTCATTATATTGATATTGTCTCTGCTTTGAACCGTTACTCTGAGGCTAGAGACGAAATCCACACTTAGGCCAATAAACTTTTTGGAATCAATAAAAAAACCCGCCTCTATATAAAAATATAGAGACGAGTTTATGCTCGCGGTACCACTCTAATTGACCTTCTCCTTACAGAGAAAGTCCCCTTATCGACAGCTATCACTGTCTATCCTGTTAACGGAGGAAACCGACGTCCCTTACTCAAAGTTCAGGGAGTGGCTCATGGGCGAGTTCAAAATGTGTGTCTATCGGTTTTCACCAACCACCGACTCTCTACAAGTACACTTGCATTCCTACTATTTCCAATCTTGGCCTACAATAATGTGTTGTTGAAAGCAATAATACTTCGATATCTCTTGAATGTCAACAATATTCTAAAAATTATTTTTTTTCTGTCTTATAAGATGCTCAATAATTTATTATGAAATCGATCCATTTGATAATGAAAAAAACACTCTTAATTTTGGATCATCGGACGCCCCCAGGAAAGCCCCAAGCCGGAACGGAAATCAACCCCACGATATGGTGATTCACTTTATTTTTCACAATCAATGTAAATATTTATGAGATAATAAATGGGCAATTAACAGTTTAGAAAGAGGGCGTGACAATGAAATTTGTATTTGATTTAGACGGAACGATTTGTTTTAAGGGTCAACCATTAAGTGAAGGAATTAAAAATGCTCTAGAAGCTTGTATAGAGAATGGGCATGAAATCATTTTTGCATCAGCTCGTCCGATTCGTGATTTATTGCCTGTATTACCTGAAACAATGAGGAAATTTCCAATGGTAGGGGGAAATGGTGCATTTGTTGCACGGAACGGAGAAACTGTTGAGGTAACAGCATTTGAAGTAGAAATTGTAGAAGAGATTCAAAATATTATTTCTACCTTTCAACTACCTTATTTAGTAGACGGTGATTGGGATTATGCGTATACAGGTAGTGAGACACATCCAATTTATCAAAATTTAGATCCACTAAAGCTTGCGAAAAACGTGTCATTACATGAACTAAAGGATATCGTAAAAATTGTTTTATTTCCTGGAGCGCAACGTAATGAAATAGTAGGTGAGCTAAAAAAACTACCAATCTCGTTATATGAACATACATCCGAAAATATTGTAGATATGAGTCCTAATGGCATTGATAAGTGGAATGGCTTAATGAAATTAGGTGTCGCTGAAGGTGAATTTATCGCATTTGGTAATGACACGAATGATGCGTCGATGTTTGCAAAGGCAAAAGAAAGCGTTTGTGTAGGTGAGCATAAAGTACGTGAGCTTGCATCCTTACAAGTACCAGGTGAGGAAACGGCAGTAATTAAAATGTTAAGTGTATTAAATGAAAAGTATAAATAAAAGGTGACAACAATGGACTTTTACGTAATGTGTTAAAACTATTGCATATGGCGGAAGGCTTAAAGTGTGAGCTATGACATAGTTTGCTTTCAGATGGGCGACATGAAAGTGCTGCTGAACATACGTGGCGAGTAGCATAATGGCTGGCGGTGGCTATAGAAGAACACTTACTACAAAAAATTAATAGAGAACGTCTATTAAAAATAATTATTATACATGGTTTAGTAGAGGTTTATGCAACTGATATTCCAGCACTTGCTACGATGTATAATGCTGAACTAAAAATAGAAAAGAGACAAAATGAAATTCTAGCGATTGAAAAAATAAGAGATATGATAGGCAATGACACAGGCCAACAGTTTATGATTTGTGGTTTGAATTTGAACATAAAGATACATATGAAGCGAAATTGGCAAATGCTTTAGATAAACTCTAAGTCTAAATTCACTACAATGAAGTTACCATTGAAACATGGTTACCGATTAAGCATGAAATGAAATTTTGGCTAGGAAAACATACTGATTTTGATGAACTGAGCTTAAGAATCTAATTGAAGCGGAAGGTGCAAAGAAATTAAACCAAGCGGGTTTTAATTATAATTAAGTGTTATTTAGAGAAAGATTACGAAGTAAATAATGAAGATACCGAGGATTACTAGATTAGAATTATCATCCTAAATCGTATTTAATTACAAATACATTTTCAGCTACATTTTTAAAATGTTGTCTCCCTTGAAAGAGATAAAATATTATGTATATGCAAAAATTGTTGTTATAAAGGTGCGATAAAACAATTTGATAAATTGTAAATTACAAAGCGGAAACTCCTTTCGTGGTTTGTTTCGACAACAATTACGATACGTAAGTTTCTGCTTTTATATTATACAAAATGTAAAATTTAAAATTATTTATTATAATATATAAAGGTATTTTTACATATATAAAGAAAAATTGTAAAATAATATATATATTATAATGAAAAATATAATTTACCCTTTATTTCCCTGTTCAAGTGGTGTAATATGTAAATATAGGGTTAATAGGAAATGTATTGTAAAATAAATTTTGTATTTTCCCTGAATAATATTAGGAGGTTTTCATTATGAATTTAGGAAAAAAATTAGGCATTGGTATGGCTACCGCGGCTCTTTCTTTATCATTGGTCACGGCAGCTTCTGCTAATGAATCATCCACATCTGCTAATGGATATGGGACATTAACGGGCTATTCGTATCTTGGTGGTGACGCTGGAGGAGCAGATACAACTGTAACTAAAAATAACGATAATGCTTATTTGGTAGCCGGTTATTCAATCCAAGATAAAAATGGGAAGACAGTAGTTAGTTATAAGGAATTAAAAAGTTCTAGGGGGGACAAGATGCACGGAATTGGTTTTACCTACGCACCAGATAGCTCACATGTAATGTATGGAACACATGGTGTGCAAGGTGGAAGCACATATGGTGCTAAAGCCGTGTATACATATACATTCTTTAATAGATAGTAAATGAGAATATGTTAATTCAAAACATAGATGTGATAATTTATTATCACATCTATGTTTGTATCGATAGAGAAATGGACTATATTTCGTTAACAAGCGGATAGACTATTTCTATCATTTTAAGAGATAGTAAAATTGAATAGAGGGAAATTATGAAAATATCCAATTTTTACAAATTATTAATAATTTTAGCAACAATTACTTTTTTAACCTCAGCCTGTTCGAAACAAAGTAGTTTAGATCATGATGATGAAGTGAAGGATATAAAGGAGAATCCATTTAAGGGAGAGGGCGATGAAACAGTTGTAATGGGCGCTTTAAATCATGGTTTCTCCAATCCAAAAATAGATAATAATGGTGAAATGATTCCCTTAACCTATAATGGTGGGGAGTTAAAAATCGATTACTTAGTAAATGCTTCTGGAAAGGCAAAAAATATTGGGTTTCTAATATTTATAGATGGGTTACCACAACCCTATAAAATCAACTCTGAAGAAGAATCTTATGAATTTTTACATGTCATGGATTTAGCAGAAGACAATAAAGATATGCCTTTATCTTTTATATTCACCCCAATCACTGGAAAAAAAGGTGACACACTTAGTGTTAGTATTTCCAGCATTTACAATCCTTCATTTATTCCTGACATGAAAGAAACAAGTAGCTACGGTGGTTATCATGTAGCTTTAGAAGCGGTGAGTTCTTTGGTATTCCAACAGGATCCAGATACTACTGTTTTTTCGAAAATCAAAAAAAACCAATCTTTAATTGATGTAAGTTTGTATAAAGAGCTAGTGACTAATGAGATGCTAGATAAGGAACTAATAGATTTAGATAGATTGGATCATCAAGTGTTTACCGGTGTTTATTCAGAAGATGAAGAAAAAATGGAAAATATTCAAATAAATGATGACGGTTCTCTTAAAGTAAAATTTAAAATATTCGGTCACCCAAATGTTCGGTATCGAAATACGTTCTATATCAATCATAAACCTGTATCAAGTAAAGAAGGAAGCTCCTTTGAAACCGAGGTAACAAAGGGAAATATGTCTATTATTGATGTAAATATCGATGTAAAAGATTTAGAGGATTTTAATACATTTTATGTTGTGTCTGTTCCTATAAATGCAAATGATTTCCCAGATGATGTAATTGTTTTAGAAAAGACTCCTTCAATATTATTGTATAGATAATTACAAAATTGTCCGCCTAAAATATGTATTATTAAAAATATTTATTAGAGTAATATCGTATTTTAACTATAAATTCAAAAAAGCTCTTATCTGTAAATATATGCTCAATTGTCTAAGGTGCTTTTTCTGAAAAATTAAGTTAGAAGAAAGCACCTTATTTATAAGAGGAGGTAACCATTGTTGAAACTTAAAATTGAAAATATATCTAAGAGATATAAGGGTAAGAGTGTATTGAAAAGTCTTAACTTAGAATTTGAGGAGGGTATTTATGGTCTTCTAGGAGAAAATGGAGCTGGAAAAACAACTTTAATAAATATCATTGTGGGTGTTCTAAAAAATGATAAAGGGAAAATATTATTTAATGATATTGATGTTAGGGATTTGGGGATAGATTTTATATCTCGTATCGGATATTTACCTCAGTACCCTCAATTCTATAAAAACTTCAAAGTAATAGAATTCTTAAGGTATATGTGTGTACTAAAAGGTATTCCTAAAGAAATAAGTGAAAAAAGAGTACAAGAATTATTGGATATCGTGAATTTAAGTAATGCTACTAACGTGAAAATTGGGGCTTTATCTGGAGGAATGCGGCAACGTGTTGGCATTGCACAAGCTATGCTTAATAATCCTGACATTTTAATATTAGATGAACCGACAGCAGGGCTTGACCCGCAAGAACGAATACGATTTCGGAATTTAATCTCCAGACTTTCAGAGAATCGTATTGTAATATTAGCAACGCACATTGTTTCGGATATTGAATTTATTGCAAATAAGGTCATTTTACTAAAAGATGGACATGTTCTGAAACAAGATTCGCCTTCTGTACTTGTTCGTGAAATAGAAAGTAAAGTTTGGCAAGTGACTGTAACAAATGAAACAATGGGAGAAAAATTGAATCAATTAAAAATCAGTAACATGGTGCGTGATCAAGAGGGTATTCATTTAAGAGTAATTGATGACGTTAAACCCGATGTGAATGCTATAAATGTACATCCTAATTTAGAAGATGTATTTTTGTACTTTGCGGGAGATGTGGAAAGATTATGAAAATCTTTATTTTCGAATGTCGTAAACAGTTTTTTAAAAAGTCAATTATCGTAGCAATCCTTCTTTTTAGTGTATTGAACATTGTTAAAATACACAGTATATATGATACATCTTCACTGTTATCCAAAAGTACGGATCCAACTTGGAAATACTTATATTGGGAAATGTACGAAGATTTCAGAGGAACCATTACAAATGAAAAGATTGAAAAACTCATGTCGATTTATCAACCACTTAACGAACAAACAGCGGATATGACTGCGAGTACCGCAATGGATAATCCAAATACATATACCGGAAATTTATATAATGATACTTATTTTTTTCAATGGAATTTTGTGAATCCAATGGAATATGCCTATATGTATAGAAACTATGCAAATAATGTGGTCACCACTGCAAAAAAAAATAAAGACTTTTTTGAATCTATAGAGAATGAATACGAGTATAGAAAAAATGCAGCAATTGTAGAAATGTATAAAGGACGTATCATCCCAAGTTTTTCATATGTAGAAATGTATAAAAATCTTATTCATTATGATTTTTCAACTATTTTAGTAATTCTTATTTGTATATATGCCTTAGTTAATGTATTTATTTTTGAAAAGGAAACGGAGATGGATTTACTTTTATTAACGACAAAAGCTGGAGGGAGCAAAACAGTTCTAGCTAAAATAATGGCATCAGTTATTTTTGTTTGCTTTGTTAGCTCTTGGTTTTGGTTAATTGATTTTGCTGCATTTGCGATTATTTTTGAATCTTTGGAGGGTACATTTTCCCCAATATATTCGATAGAAAATTTTGTTAATTCGTCAATTGATGTAAACTTAGGGGAATTCGTAATTCTATCTAATCTACTGAAAACAGTTGGAATTCTTGTACTAGCTTTAGTAGTTTTATTTGTCACTACACTATTTAAAAACACTTTGGCTCCTTTTATTATAAGTTTAATTTTAACCTTTGGCTCCATTTATATTCAGGAAATGAATATGGGCTCTAGTCGAATTTTATTAAAAGTTCTAAATCCATATACGCTAATTGTCAATCGTGAATTATTTCGAAATACGGAATTTGTAAATTTATTTGGCTATCCCGTTATTAGTTATATTCTGGCTCTTATTTTTTCATTTACTTGGGTGGGCTTCTGTCTATTTGGCATTCTCTTGATAATCAAAAAGAATATTGTCTATAGCAAAGGAATGAAATAATATGTCATTATTATTCTATGAAATGAAGAAAATGTTTTTATACCAAAAAGGCCTTTTAATGATTAGCTTGTTTTTTATCATAAATATAGGGATTATTATGATTTTTGATACACCTAAAAATCAAGAACTCGAAATAAATTCCTCTCAGTATTCCTATTATTTAGATCAAGTAAATGGTCCGTACTCGGATGAACTGGAACAATTTTTTACAAATGAATCAAACAGAATTTCCGATGCAAAGGTTGCCTTGAATAAAATATACAACGATTATTATGATGGAAATATTTCGGAAAATGAGTTTAATACCTTGTCAGGTCCATTAGAGAACAAAGTAAAAAATGAAAGCGGTTTTAACCTTATTTTCAAGCAATATATGTTTATTAAGGAGAAACCAGAAAATCGTTATTTTTTATCTACGAATGGTTGGGATGGGCTATTGTCTAATGACCGTATAGATTTTCTGTTTTTATTATTATTGTTGATATTGGTGACCCCGGTATTTTGTTCTGAGTTTACAAGCGAGATGGATGTTATTCACTTAACGGTAAAAAAAGGTGCTAAATTACATACGTTTACTAAAATCAGTCTAGTATTAATGACGGTTATAATACTTTCTTTATTAACATCGTTAATACGATATGGGTTCTTCCAAGTAAAATATGGTTTAGAAAATGGAGATTACCCGTTACAAAGTTTAGCTTATTTTGCGACATCTCAAAAAAAGATCACTCTTTTTTCTACATTTCTATGGACATCTGTTATAAAAACATTTGGGAATTTAAGTTTTTCTGTAGTTATCATGTTTTGTTCTGTATGGATAAAAAAATATGCATTTACAATTTTTTTCTCTACTGCCGCAATAGTAATTCCTTATTTTGGATTTAGTCTTGCATCCTCTAAATACTTTTTACCGGGACCGCTGGGATTTATGGCTTCTACTGGTTTTTTTAGAGGGAATGAACATGAGTATAACAGATTTACAAATCAGATGACTGTGAAGTTTGAGGAAATTTCTCTGATAACTATATTTATCCTGTTTGTTATTACATTATGCTTCAGTATCGCTGCAATTAGTTATATTTTCCACAAGCATAGTAATACATGGAACAAGAAGAAACGCTGGAACTTTCTGAGATTATCAAGTATAATATCTATCTTTTGTCTAGTCATGACTAATCTTGTGGGCTGTTCCCCTTTTAAGGAGGACGGAGAAAAGGATGTTATATACAATGATTCAACTAGACAATCTTTTGAAAATGAAAACTATCGATTTTATGTAAATGAAACCGATTTGGAAGATATTAAGATTGTTTTTGAAAATAAAAAAAATAAAGAGACAGGAAACTTTATAAGAAATCCAATTCAATCATTAACAAAGATTGAGAATAGTCTTTTTGGTAATGGATCGCTTGTCTATTATATGAAATATGATTATGAAAAGTCGGGCTTTTATAAAGAATTAACCAGATTTTCTGTAATAGAAGTTGATACGACTACCTTTAGTGAGAAAGTGATTTTTGAAAAAAGTATAGACACAAAAAGTTTTAGTTTAGTGGGATTGAATAAAAAGGATCATACCGATTTATATTTTTACAATTCAATAAAATCCTTCTTTTTAAATGAGAAGAATATTTACTTCGTCGATCAAGATAAGATAAGTAGGGTTGATAGGTTAACAGGTAAAATAAAAGTAATTATTACATATCCACGACTAAAAAATGTCGCTTTTGATGGAAAAAAAATTTATTATTTAAATGAAAAAAATCAAATTGTCCAGCATGACACAAGTACAGACTCGGAAAAAATCCTATCAGATATAATCACAACATATTTTATATTAACAGACACCGAATTGGTTTTTTTAAATCGTAAAGATCAAAATAAAATATATGTCATGAATTTAAATAGTTTTAAAATTAAGAAAATAACGGAAACATCTGTAGCTAGCTTTACTTGTAACGATCAATATATTTATTATGAAAATAAAAATAGCTCAGAAAAATATCGAATTGGTAGGGATGGACAAAATAACACGCTAATTGTTAATTAATATTACATAATTGTATAAAATTTTATTCATTAGATTAGGTGTGTTGATTTAAAATATCATTTCCTTTGCTTGAAATATTCTTTATTGTATAACGGTTGTAACTCAACAAAAAAGGGAAAAAATATATTTATAAAATGTAGAGACGTAAATAATGTGTGCATCTGTTCCGGATAAAATATTAACATTTATAGAAGGTGGGATACTTAGTTAGTACGAAAAACGTAGGTAATATCTTAGAGCCTCGGTTTTTGTTGAAGATTTATAGGGAAGACTCTTTTCTATGATTAGTTGTATGACTTAACTATCAAGAAAAGGTCTTCCTTTTTTTGTTGTCTCTTATTTATGTACACAAAATATTTTATACTCTCAACTTATGTTGAATAGCCCAAATATTGACTTTGTAAATGTTGAAATTAACGATATTACAAATCAAAAAAGCTTGCGCAAAAAGACTTTTTACTCCACCTTAAAACGCGAAACCTGTGTTTGTAATTCCTCGGCCATGTTTGATAGTGTGGCAGCAGAAGCGGCAACTTCTTCAATAGTCGCTAGTTGTTCCTCAGAAGCAGAAGCTACATTTTGCAAATTAGATGAAGACATCTTTGCAATTGTTGCAATTTCATCGAAGGATGCGTAAATTTGCTCAGCACTTGATGACATTTCCTCTGAAACTGTTGTTGCTTCTTGAATCTGTTGGGATACTTGTTCGATCAGTTCAACGATTTTTGAGAAGCCTTCCTCAGCCACTTTTACCACTTGCATACCTACTTGTACCTCTTGTGTACCAGTATCCATAACAGTTACGGCACGGTTTGTATCCTGTTGTATTTCTGAAATCAAAGTTGCAATTTGTTCAGCAGATTGTTTGGATTGCTCCGCTAACTTCTTCACTTCATCGGCAACTACTGCAAAGCCACGACCATGATCCCCTGCACGTGCTGCCTCAATTGCAGCATTCAGTGCTAGTAAATTTGTTTGCTCTGCGATATCCGTGATAAGACCAATAATATTTCCAATTTCAACGGAATGATTTCCTAAATTTTTCACAACGCTTGCAGATTCTAAAACAGCTGAATTAATTGTGTCCATCTGTGTAATAACACGGTGTAGCGATTCATTTCCTTTATTAGCTTCAGTATTTGTTTCTATAGCAAGCTCTGAAACGGCAGCTGTCGTCGCAGCCAATTGTTGAATGCCTTTTGTCATATTTTTCATAGCTGTTGAGCTTTCAGTAGCATTTTTTCCTTGAGCTTCGGAGCCACTTGCTACTTCTTGTATAGAGGAAGTAATTTGTTCTGTCGCTTGGATTGTTTGTTCAGCGCTTGCGGTTAACTCAGCAGCAGAACCACTTACTTGCACGGTGTTATGACGTACATTTGTAATAAGGTCCTTTAAATTTACCGCCATTTGATTAAAGGCAAGTGCTAAATCACCTACCTCATCACGATTCTTAATGTGAATTTGCTCAGCTGTTAAATCACCATCAGCAATCTTTTTCGCGGTTTTTGCCATACCTTTGATAGGGCGGGAAATAAGGCTTCCCATGATCATAGCAATGATGAGACTAATGACAACAGCAAAGATGCCAAGAATAATCATTTGGAATTTAATAGCTTGAATTTCTTTTGATGTAGCAGCGATTTTTTCTTTTATATATTCATCTTGGTAGTTAGCAAGGTTAGCTACACGTTCATCGAATTGTTTAATAATTAGGCGGCCTTGTGTACTATCGAGCTTTTCGTATTGCTCTGTTTCTCCAGCAGCCTTTAATGAAAACATTCGATCTGCAAACTGTTGAACATCTTGCTCGCTTTTATTGATTGCCTCTAATAATTCAATCGATTTCTGAGAATCGAACGAAGCCTTTAATTCATCATATTTCTTTTTAAATTCTTCGCGTGACGCCGTATTACTTTGAAAATTTTGCTTGTCCCCAAGTAATAGATAGCCTCTCATATTTACAATTTCTTGTTTAGCAATTGCGCGTAGCTCTTGAATGCTAATAGATTTAGTTGTTTGTTCTTCGAGTAACACACGATATGTCTTGTTTACGGAATTAAGCTGTTTAAAATTTAATCCGATTGTGCTAACTAATACTAAAATAACAATAAAAAAACCGAGTACTAACTTCTTGTAGATAGTAAATCGCATAGTTGTTGTTTCCTTTCTCAGTAATTTAGTAGAAATGTTACAAAAAAATGAAATATGTATATACCATTTATATCAGATTATATGAATTTTACAAAGTATTATGAGTATTTTTACATTAATCGATAGAATCAAAAAGGAAGTAAATTGTAGATAAAATGATAAAAAAAGCAGAATAAATTGCCGATTTAATATTGGCGAAAGCGGATAGTTACCGATGTAACATTGGTAATTGTGACAATTTTCATAAATTTGAAACTTAATGAGCTGTAGTACCGTAGAATAAATAAAGGAATAAGCAAGGAAGTGGGAAGATGTATAGGCCAATTTTGAAATTGCCGAAAATGAAATATGAAAAGATTTGGGATTATATCGGTGGCGGGTTATTCGTGCTATCCATTCTTTATATTTTTGTAATGTGGGGCAAATTACCAGAGGAGATTCCTGGCCATTTTAATGGAGCAGGAGAAGTTGATCGTTGGGGTTCAAAAATAGAGTTACTTATCCTTCCGCTCATCGGACTATTTCTATGGATCTTGTTAGGGTTACTTGAAAAAGCTCCTCATATGCATAATTATCCGGCACGCTTAAACGAAAGTAATGTAGAGGCGTTTTATTTGAATAGCCGAAAAGGATTGAATGAAACAAAAAACCTCTGTCTAATTTTATTTGCAGCTATATCATTCCAAATGATACGTATTGCACTTGGGGAGGCAGAGAATATCGGTTGGTGGTTCTTACCAATCATGCTAATTGTAATAGCCATTCCGATTATTAAAGGAATAGTTGCGGCTACAAAAATTAAGTAACTTATCTCAATTTTAAACGCTCGAGAATGTTCGAGCGTTTTTTTATACGAAAATTTCACTAAATCAGCTATACTATCAAAACTAAGAGAAAATTGTATTGATAATTAGAAGAGGTGTTAAAACTATGCAAAAGAAATTTAAAATTAAGGATGGCTTGTCCATTGCCATTCATAATCAACCACAGGAGATGCTTTTAGAGGGAATATCCCAAACAGGAAATGCACCTCATGATCGAATCATTGCCTTTGTGTTTACTATTGATGAAATGGTAACATATTTACAAAATGCACTAAAGTTAAACACTCTTACGGAGCAAGGCTATTTATTTTTTGTTTATCCGAAAAAGGGGAATAAGAAGTATGAACAGTTTATCCATCGTGATGAAATCTTCCCAGCAATTCAAGTGGACGAGGAGAAATACATTGTTGGCAGTGATTATAAATTTGCAAGTCTTATGTCGTTAGATGAGACATTTTCTATAGTAAGCATCAAGAGAGATGGCAAGGGACGTGGCAAGAAGAAGACAGCGAGTAGTCA
The DNA here is from genome assembly GCF_050280425.1 of Lysinibacillus sp. NPDC093190. Classification (NCBI taxonomy): domain Bacteria; kingdom Bacillati; phylum Bacillota; class Bacilli; order Caryophanales; family Bacillaceae; genus Lysinibacillus; species Lysinibacillus sp. NPDC093190. The sequence goes on from NZ_JBNNVG010000003.1 coordinate 104,809, forward strand.
GTGCGTTAGTGACTATGAAGGTATGATTCCTCAATTGCGTGATTCGCTTGCGGAAAATCCGGATGATTTAACATTTTATGATGGATTAACACCGGGTTATCAAAAGGACTGGGCCCGTTATATCTATAGCGCGAAAAAGGAAGAGACGCAAGTAGCACGCTTAGAGGAGATGCGTGAAATTATTAGATTGGGCTACAAAACAAAGGAATTATACCGAAAAGCAAAAGCAGAGGGTCATGTTCTTTAGACAGCAATAATACTATGTTGAAAAGAGGGCAGAATATGAAGAACACTTATATTGAACAAGTGGATGAAAAATGGCGAGAGAGTTTTGCCAAACTAGTGGATGTGATAGAAAGCAATTTACCAGAGGGTTTTGAAGAAAATATGTATTATGACATGATAAGCTACGCTGTCCCGTTATCTACTTATCCGAAGGGCTATCATGTTACATCAAATACTCCATTGCCCTTTATAAGTCTTGCTGCACAAAAACGTCATATTGCAGTTTATCATATGGGTATCTATGCAGATCAAGCGTTACTCTCGTGGTTCCAGGAGGAATATGCGAAACGAGTACCGACGAAACTCAATATGGGGAAAAGCTGTATTCGTTTTACAAGCACTAAAAATATTCCTTACGAATTAATTGGAGAGCTTGTTTCGAAAATGACACCAGCACAATGGATTACAAAATATGAAGGGGAGTTAAATAAATGAAAAGTGCCACTACATTTTTAATGTTTCAGGGACAAGCCAATGAAGCTATTCAGCAATATCAACAGTGGTTTTCAGAGTTACAGGTGGAAAGCTTAACTTATATGGAAAACTCACAACAAGTTGCAATGGCTGTTCTTCATTTAAAGGGTTTGAAAATGATGGTGAATGATAGCGCAATACAGCATAACTTTACGTTTACACCGTCAACTTCTATATTTGTGGAATGTGAGTCTGAAGAAGAAATCGACAGTCTAGCTGCTCAAATTTTAGAGGGTGGGCAAGCGTTAATGCCACTTAATAATTATGGGTTTTCTAAGAAATTTGCCTGGATTCAGGATCGTTTCGGTGTATCCTGGCAACTAACGTATAATTAAATTTAGGGATAAATGAATATACCTTGTCAAAAGTTAGGGATGATTTTTAAAAAACGTATACTATGTGTATAAGTTGATTGGAGTGGAGACTGGACGCCCCAGGAAAGCGCCCCGTCGGAACGGAAATCAATCTCACGTTATGGTGATGAGCCATAGACATGAAAAATAGACGGAATAAGCTCTTATGCAACTAGAGGACGATAAAAATCCGTTGCAATGAGGCTTAATCATGTTAAAAGGAGAATAGCATATGGTAGTAACTTTAGTTAGGCACGATTTAAAATACGCTGAAGCGATGCATGTACTGTCTTCTATGCCACAGGTTCGAGATGCACTAGGATTACCTGCTGGCAAAGTAGAAGATACGATAAATTTTATTAAACGTGAATGTGTAGACGAAGAAGCTGGAAAGACAGTCCCTCGTGTTGTTCTGGATGAGGAAGGACAACTTATTGGTGTGACGGCATTAATGTTTATTGATCACAATAAAAAGAGCTGTCATATTGGCTCATGGCTGGGCTATGAATTTTGGGGAAAAGGCTATAATCTTCAATCAAAAATTGCGATTTTAGATATTGCATTCTTTGAGTTAGGGCTAAAGCGTGTTTTTGCAGGCGCTAGAAAGGTTAATATACGCTCACAAAAAGCACAGGAAAAGTTGTCTTTTATTCGATTAGGAGTTGAGAATGATTTTCCGCAAGAGCATTCATGGCTAGAAATCAAAGAAAAGCAGCCGTGTGTTTTAAATGTTTTTGAGCGCGAAGATTTTGTTCGATATCGTACATCCTTAAAGAAAGTGGAAGGCGTGCGGGAAGACTATATACCACAATTATTATTAGCTGATGAAAGTGAAGTCGCTGTTCGAGAATATTTAAATGACGGTGAATTATACGAAATTAAATGTGGTGAAGAATTAGCGGGTGTAGCGTTACTTCTTCCACAATCTGATTCGACAGTCGAGTTAAAAAATATTGCGATTGTACCGAAGTATCAAGGTAAAGGGCTTGGGAAAGAAGCACTACGACAAATAACAACGGTTTGTCACTCGCAAGAATATCATACGATAATTGTTGGAACTGCAAATTCTAGCATTGATAATATTGCATTCTATCAAAAAGCGGGTTTTCGTATGGAAGCAATTGAAAAAGATTTTTTCAGTAATTACCCAGAGCCCATCTATGAAAATGGAATTCGTGCACTAGATATGATTTTCTTTTCAAAGGCATTGTAAAATAATATAGACATAAAAAATACCCGTCCAACTTGAGTTGTGCGGGTATTTTTATTCGCCAAGCAACAGTGCCATCAACTTTTCTTTCGAATGTAAAAAGTCATCTAGAGTATAACGATCTAGGACGGCTAAATAGGCTTGTAGTGCTTCGTATAATACGCCCTTTAGCTGACATTCTGGAGCAATCTTACATAGATTATTTTCTTTGTCAAAGCATTCGACAAGATGGAAATCCTCTTCTGTATGGCGTACTATTTCACCAATTGTAATGGTCTTTGGATCAATTGCTAGGCGAATTCCTCCACCACGCCCTCGAATCGTTTCAATATAGCCCAATAATCCAAGTTGGTGTGTCACCTTCATTAAATGGTTTTTCGATATATTATAAGCATTTGAAATTTCTTGGATAGTTGATAATTGGCCATCTTCCTTCGCACCCAAATATATGAGTGTTCGGAGAGAGTAATCTGTGTATAAAGTTAAGCGCATAAGAACACCCTACTTTCTATAGTTCAAAATAATTATAGCATTTTTACCTTGAAGTATTATAAATTCAATACTTTTTTAAAGATGTATTTAAAATACATTAATTATGTCCATTTTGTTAAAGATGTATTTTATATATTGCTTTTAAAAAGTGAGAGCGTTATATTGTAATCACGAAAGGGTGGTAAGCGATATGTTAAAACAAGAAACAGTACAAATTATTAAAGCAACAGTTCCTGTATTAGAAGTTCATGGAGTTGAGATTACTAAAACGTTTTATAAAAATATGTTTCAAGCTCATCCAGAATTATTAAATATTTTTAACCATACAAATCAAGAAAAAGGTCGTCAGCAAACGGCATTAGCAAACACAGTTTATGCTGCGGCAGTTCATATTGAAAATTTAGAAGCTATTTTACCAGCGGTGATGTTAATTGCTCATAAACACCGTAGTCTAGGTATTTTACCTGAGCACTATCCAATAGTAGGAGAATACTTATTAAAAGCGATTAAAGAAGTGCTTGGTGATGCAGCAACAGATGATATTATTAATGCTTGGGCTGAAGCATATGGCCTAATTGCAGATATTTTCATTCAAGTAGAAGAAGAGCTATATCAAAAAGCAGAAGGTAATGGCGGATGGCGCTTATTTAAACCATTGAAAGTGGCAAAAAAAGTAGTAGAAAGTGAACTTGTTACATCTATCTACTTTGAAAATGAAGATGGTTCTCCTCTACCGGCTTATGAACCAGGTCAATATATCAGCATCCGTGTGAAAGTGCCAGGCGAAGAATATTTAATGAACCGTCAATATACACTTTCGCAAGCAAGTACAGAAGATGGCTATCGTATTTCTGTAAAACGTGAAAGCGATCATACGCCAAATGGTAAAGTATCTAACTTTATTCACGACGTATTAGAAGTCGGAGATTTAGTAGATGTAAGTGTTCCAGCAGGACTATTTGTCTTAGAAGAAACTTCTGCTCCAATTACATTTGTAAGTGGCGGTATCGGTGTAACACCATTAAACAGTATGCTGCAATCGTTAAAAGATGATGCGGCAAATGAAGTGAGCTTTATCCAATGTGCACGCAATGAAAAAGTTGTAGCATTTAGCGATGATATTAAAGAGAAAGTAAATGTGCTTCCAAATGCAACATACACAGCGTTATATTCAGATGAAGATAAGAAAATCACAAAAGAATTTTTAGCTGAAAAAGTAGCCAACAATGCAGATGTTTACGTATGTGGACCAGTTGGCTTTATGGAAGCGGTTATTAAAAATTTACATGAGATTGGCGTGAAAGACGAAAAAATTCATTATGAATTCTTTGGTCCAGCTATGCAATTAGTAAAATAAAATTCAAAATTGTGGATGACGTGCTCTTATTTAAAAGCACGTCATCTTTTTAATTTGATAAAGAATTAGTCTTTAAAATAATCTGGTCGGTGAAATCCTTCGTAGTCTTTATTGGATTCAATAAATTTCTGAAAATCTGCAGAATGATATGCCTCAATTAAATCCTTTACAAACTTTTTATCTTTATCCTCAGTGCGAACTGCTAATAGGTTTTGGTATTCGAAGGTTGGATCCTCTAATGCTAAGTTCGATGATAGTTTTCTTCCAGATGACAAAATAAAATTACCGTTTACAAGTGCAAAATCTACGTCAGAAAGTGAACGTGGCAATTGTGCTTGCTCCATTTCAACGAATTCAATGGTGTATACGTATTTAGTGATATCTTGTTTACTCACTGTAGTGGGTGAATAACCTTCTTTTAATTCAATCCATCCAAGATCGTCTAAGATTCGTAGAGCACGTGCAATATTAGCTGGATCATTAGGAATTGCTATTGTATATTCTTTATTCTTTTCTAAACTGTTGATAGAATCAAAACGGTCTGAATAGATTCCCATTGGTGCAGTAGGAACTTTAAGTATTTCTGTCAAATCTAAATGATTCTCTTTTTTAAAGTTTTCCAAATAGGCCGTGTGTTGAAAAATATTAGCATCAATCGAGCCATCTCCCAAAGCGATATTAGGATGGATAATATTACTGAATTCAATTGTTTCAATTGTGTATCCTTTTTCTTTTAGTATCGGTGCAATGCCATACTGAAATTGGTCGCTGTATGGACCAGGTGTAAAACCTATTTTAATTGTTTTATTTGATGTATCTTGTGCAGTTCCGTTTGAATTACAAGCTGCTAACATTGATATCAATAGCATGGTACTTAAAAGGAAAAGAAAATGTTTCATTATTTTGCCCTCCATTATCTAAAAAAGTAATATTGACACTGACTACTGGATGTAAGCAATAAAAAAACGCGTAAACGACAATTGTTTACACGCCTCCGGTGATTCCGGTCAGTAATTATTTTAATACCAATTGGATTAGTGGGATTATAGCAAACGCTTTTTTATAAATCAATAAGTTTTTAACTTCTTTCAGCAAGTGTTTTATGTAACGTAAGTGAAACGGCAGTTACAAGTGTTTTATGTAACGTAAGTGAAGCGTCAGCTACAGAAGTCTCCTGCCTCTATAGGTGGTGAGATGAATGTGGTTTTAAGTCACTTTTCAGGGGGTGTCTAAACAGCCGCTGAAATAGAGGAACTCAGGCTAAGAACTTCACATCCTGTGAAAACGCCTGAGTGACCAACATCGTGTTGGCCTAAAGCCTCCGGACGCAATTATGCCGGGGCATAATTGATTAAATGATTTTTAAAATATACTTGACTTATCGGTTTTGTTTGGTTTAATATGTAAATTAATTTATATAATGTGGCGACTGAATAAATCGGAGCTTTGGTTTTAAGACTAAAAGCTCCGATTTTGTTTTTTAGGCCATAAAAAATATTCATAGTGACCATGAAAATGGAGCTCTCATTGATATCTTAAGCGAAGATTTGCGAAGGAGATTTGGTGGGAGTTTTTTGTGTTCATGAAAAAGGAGTTGGAGATAACAAATGTCTTTTAGTGGAAGTTTGAAAGATGGAAGAAGTGTGTGGCTGGACGGAGTAAAAGTGGACGTAACAACTCATCCTGCCTTTACGGGAACATTAGAAACTATCACGTATTTATTAGCACTTCTAGATGATGAGAACAATCAAAGCATTGCAGGTTTTAAAAGTCCGAAAAGTAATCGATTTGTTCATAGTGCATTTTATATTCCACATAGCTATGAGGATTTAATAAAGCGAAAAAAAGCATTTGCTTTATGGTCGAATAAAACCTATGGGGTGATGAGCCGTTTATCAGATTATGCTAATTCTCTAATCACCGGATACTATTTGGATCGTCATCAGTTTGCGCAATATGATGCTGGATTCGTTGAAAAAATAACGAAATATTATGAGGTAGCTAGAGATGAACGGCGAATTGTTACTACTGCAATTTTGGACCCTCAAATTGATCGTTCGAAACCAGCAGAAGAGCAAGATGAAGATGCATTATTGCGTATTATACGGGAGACCGAGGAGGGGGTAGTTGTACGAGGGGCTAAAATGATTGCAACTGGTGCTCCTTATGCACATGATGTCATTGTCACCTCTCCGCAAAAATTATCATCAAATCAAATAGCACAAGCAAATATGTTTATTGTGCCATTAAACTTACCTGGACTACAAATTGTTTGTCGAGAATCATTTGCTTCAAATAAAGAGCATCATAAATTAAGTTCAAGATTTGATGAAATGGACGCTGTTTTATTATTTGACGATGTTTTAATTCCATGGGATAGGGTGCTTATTAAGGGTTCACCTGAGGGCGTGTTGAAAGCTCATCGGCATCAGCAACTCGATGCACTAGCACAGCATCAAACGGTGGTTCGTTTACTATCAAAATTAGAATTTATTGCTGGAGTTACAACGGCAATAGCTCAATCAATTGGTGCAGATTACTTTCTACATGTTCAGGAAAAAATAGGGGAGCTTTATACACAAATTGATAGTATTGAAGCTTTATTAATTTCATCAGAAAAAGAAGGGCATCTAAATGAGCAGAATGTTTATTTACCTAATATTACTCCCCTACAAACAGCAAGAAATTTAGGTACCCATTTCTATGGCCATGCTCTAGATATTTTAAAGCAGATTGGTGCAGGAGGCTTTATTCAATTAACGTCATCTCCGATTCTAGAAAATCACGAATTATACCCATTATTTTCTAAATACTATAAAGGAGCAAAGGTAGATGCACGAACAAAAGAAAAGTTATTTAGAATCGGATGGGAACTTATTGGCAGTCAACTTGGCTCACGTCATGATTTATACGAGCGGTTCTACACAGGAGATCCAACACGCGTTTATGCATTACAGTATGAAACTTATGATAAGTCCTATTTGAAAAATAAGTTAAATCATTTCTTGGATAATTTAATTGAAAGGGAGGTAAACGAAGATGAATACGCCGATTCCGTATTTGCAGAGGTTGAATAATGGGCGAACAGTCTGGTTAGATGGGGAGATTGTTAATAATTTTGAAAAACATAAGGCCTTTAAAGGGACTGTTCAAACAATACAGCATTTATTAAATTTACAAACAGTGGAGCCGACAAAATCGATTTTAACGTATGAAACGGAAAAAGGTACAAATGCCCATTTATCTTTTTTAGTTCCAACATCAATCAATGATTTGAAAAGGAAAAGTTTAGCTTATAAATGCTGGGTAGATAAAACATTTGGAGTAATGAGCCGTTTATCCGAATATTCTCGTTCGCAGTTAGTAGGTTGGTATGCAAGTAGACAACAATTAGATGTTTTGTCACCGGGCATTGCAACAAAGCTTGAAAAACTATACGAAGCGGCACGTGATTTTGATTTATTATCAACGGTAGCTGCACATGATCCACAAAAAAATCGTTCAAAATCTGTTGAAGAGATAGAGCACGGAAAATTACGTGTAGTTACTAAAAATGAAGAAGGAATTTTTGTGAGCGGTGCCAAAACAATTGCTACAGCAGCACCATATGTAGATGAACTGCTCATAACCTCTTATCATAAGCGAGGGTTAGACGAAGCACCGATGGCAAATATATTTTATGTTCCAACCTCAGCTCAAGGACTGCATATGGTATGTCGAGAATCGTTTGCTTCTACTGATACAAACAACCACCCATTAAGCTCTCGTTTTGATGAAATGGATGCTGTCTTAATTTTTGATAATGTTCTAATTCCTTGGGAAAGGGTGTTGGTAGCAGAAGATCCTGAATTAGCTTGGAAGCTGCGAATAGAAACGACATCATCCTTGTTAAGTCAGCATCAAACGGTTGTACGCCTGATTAGTAAATTAGAATCTGTAGTAGCAATTGGCAACGAACTAGCGGAAACAGCTGGAGCGACGGAGTTTTTACATGTAAAAGAGAAGTTAAGTGAATTAATCATACAGTTAGAAACTATAAAGGGCTTATTAAATGCAGCTGAATATGAAGCTATCGAACACAATGGAATTTATCTACCTAAACAACGATTTTTAACGACTGCTCGAAATTTAGGTACACGTTATTATCCACGTGCTTTGGAAATATTACAGCAAATTGGAGCAAGCGGATTATTGCAAGTGCCGTCTACTATTCAAGAAATCAATGGGCCAATAGGTGACAAGTTACAGGCGTATTATGGAGGTACACATACAAGTGCATTTGCAAGAACCAAATTTATTAAACTAGCTTGGGATTTAATAGGTAGTCAGCTTGGAGCGCGTCACGAATTATATGAACGTTTTTATTCAGGTGATCCTGTTCGTACCTTTGCAGCGCAATATCAAAACTATAGTGAAAAGGATCGATTGTTAAAGCTTGTTGAAGAATTTAATTAGGTAAGGAGAGAGAACTATGAAACCACATTTTTATTGGTTTGCTCCTACAAATGGAGACGGAAGGTATTTAGGGTTAAAGCAGCCTGAAAGAGAGCCGACCTTTGAGTATTTAGTAGATGTAGCTCAAACGGCAGAAAAAGCAGGATTTGAAGGAATTTTGATTCCAACAGGTATTCCTTATTTAGATTCATGGCTCGTAGGGTCTGCTATCATTCATCAGACAAAGCATATAAAACCGTTAATAGCGTTTAGACCTGGCTTTGTATCACCGACAGTTGCATCTAAAATGGCATCAACTTTAGATCAATTTTCGAAAGGAAGAGTGTTGGTCAATGTTGTAACGGGCGGTTCAGAAAAAGAGCTAGCACAAGACGGTGACTATTTATCACATCAACAACGCTATGAACGTACAGATGAATTTTTAACTGTAGTGAAAGAAACATGGCAAGGAGAATCGTTTCATCATGATGGCGAGTTTTTTAAGGTAACTGAAGGAAAGTTGATTCCTACTCTTTATCAAGAAAAAGGTATTCCTATTTATTTTGGAGGTTCTTCCGATGTAGCTAAGGAAATAGCTGCTAAAGCTGCAGATGTTTATTTGCAATGGGGGGAGCCCATTGCGAGCATTCAGGAGCAAATTCAAGATGTTGAAAGTAGAGCGGAAAAGTATAATCGTCAATTAGAGTACGGTATTCGAATTCATATAGTTGCACGGGATACAGAACAAGAGGCTTGGGATGCTGCTTATAACATTATTAGTAAAATTGAAAACCCTGTACAATCGAATCTTAATCGATATTATGAAACGGTAGATTCGGTGGCTCAAAAAAGGATGAACGTCCTTACTGCTGAAAACGAGCGATTTGATCAATACAGTTGGGCTGGTATCGGTAAAATTCGGAAAGGTGCAGGAACCGCTATTGTTGGTACACCAGAGCAAGTAAAAGCAGGATTGCAAGCGTATATTGATATCGGTGTAACGCACTTTATTTTATCAGGCTTCCCTCATAAAGAGGAAGCGGAAATTTTCGGTGAAAAGGTATTGCCATTATTTGGATAAACGGAGTGATCATTGAATGGAATTTGTTATTTGGGGCTCAAATTTAGCGGGTGGGTTTTTACGATCTAGGATAGAGCAAAATACAGAAGGAAGCTTTGAGTACAATAAAACATTGATAAAATTAGCTGAAAAGTTAGATATAAATTCTGTTTTATTTCCGATTCGATATATAGGGAATATTGGTGGTAATGGTAGTGCTGAAGAAGGACAGCTGGATGCCCTAACGATTGTAGCAGCGTTATTTGCTGAAACGAAAAATATTCACTTTATAGCAGCTGTTTTGCCTGGGTTCATCCATCCGGCAACTTTAGCCAAAATAGGTTCAACGATAGACGTCATTTCAAATGGGAGATTTCATATTAATTTAGTGAGTGGCTGGTTTAAAAAAGAACAAGAAACCTTTGGTATTGAGTGGATCAACCACGAAGATCGCTATCGACGTTCAACAGAGTATTTAGAGGTATTGAAAGGTCTTTGGTCACAAGATAACTTTAGCTACGAGGGCGATTTCTATACAATTAAAAATGCGACGCTTACACCAAAACCAATTCAAAAGCCCTATCCTCCAATTTATCAAGGTGGTAATTCAGAGGACGCTCAAGTTATGGCAGGCGCACACAGTGATGTTTATTTTATGAACGGAGCGTCGATTGTAGAGTTGCAAAAACAGATTGAAAATGTAACTGAGATTGCGAAAAGAAAGGGTCGGACGATAAAATTTGCTGTTAATGCATTTGTGATTGCCCGTAAAACTTCTGAAGAAGCGTTCCAAGAATTTCAATCTATTATTGACCATGCCGATGAAGAAGCAATCCTGCAGTTCCAGAATCGCAAAGAAACGTTAGGGATGTGGAAAAATGCCACTCAGTTAAGTGATTTTGTAGCTAATAATGAAGGTTTTCGTACAGGGTTAATCGGTAGTTATGATGAAGTAATTGCTAAATTACAAGAATTAAGTAGCATTGGTATAGAAAAAGTGCTAATTACTTTTAAAGAACCGTTAAAGGAATTACCTGAATTTCATAAACATATTAGTACAAAACTAAATCACAGTATTTTTAACCCTTAAAACATTGTAATTCTATAGGTTAAATACAAAATTGAGGGATGCACTTCCTGAAATCGACTTAGGAATTAGGCAAACTTTTATTTGTGCAGAGCGTAATTCCTGGGTAATCATACTACGAAAAAAATTGATAAACGGTCATTATAAGAAACCTTTACAAAAAAAATTATTGCTAAAAGAAGTTGGAAATTTACATGAGATTGGCGTGAAAGACGAAAAAAATCATTATGAATTCTTTGGTCCGGTCAAGCAATTAACAAAATAAATAAATAGATGAACCCTTGTTATAAGAAGCAGTTTTCTACACTTGTAGCAGGGGTTTTTGTGTGCATAGGTTTGAAAAAAGTTATTAGATTTTTCATAGTTATTAAAAAAGTAATTGAATTCTTAGTAAAACTAGTGGTAATATACCATATAAGAATACTAAGGTATTGAAAGGGGAATGATAGATGGGCCAAATGATTATTACGGGACTTATTTGTGGAGCTTTACTTGGATTTGTTATGCAACGTGGCCGTTTTTGCTTGACTGGCGGATTCCGCGATATGTATTTGACAAAAGATAACCGTATGTTTTACGCATTACTTATTGCGATAGCAATTCAAAGTGTTGGTGTATATACATTAATTAGTTTAAAGGTATTTGAATTCAATGCTGGTTCTTTACCAATCGTAGCTGTTATTGTTGGTTCATTTATTTTTGGAATTGGCATTATTTTCGCTGGTGGTTGTGCAACAGGGACATGGTATCGGGCAGGAGAAGGTCTAATTGGCAGTTGGATTGCATTAGCTGGATATATGCTTGTAGCAGCAATGATGAAATCAGGCGTATTATTGCCATTGGATAAGGCAATTAAAGAAACGAGCATTGAAAGTAATTCTATTGCTGAGACAATTGGCGTAAACAACTGGTTGATTATAACGATTTTTGTAGTAGTTGTTGCATTCATCGTTTACCGTGAGCTAAAGAAGCCACGCTTGAAAATCCCGGGGTTAAAGCCGAAAAAAACGGGATTAGCACATATTTTATTTGAAAAACGTTGGCATCCATTTATAACTGCAACAATTATTGGTGTGATCGCAACTTTAGCATGGCCATTAAGTGTTGCTACTGGTCGCATAGGTGGGTTAGGCATTACAACACCTTCTGCTAATATTTTGCAATTTTTGGTGACTGGACAAATTAGCTTCATCAACTGGGGTGTTTTCCTAGTACTAGGGATTTTCTTAGGATCATTATTCGCAGCGAAAATGAGTGGTGAATTTAGATTCCGTATTCCAGATACAAAAACAGCGATTAACAGCTTTTGCGGTGGACTTTTGATGGGATTCGGCGCAGGTTTAGCAGGAGGTTGCTCAATTGGTAATGGATTGGTGATGACAGCGATGATGACTTGGCAAGGTTGGATTTCATTAGGGTTTATGATTTTAGGTACATGGACAGCATCTTACTTTGTATTCGTTCGACCAAGTAAAAAAGCTAAGCAAGCTGCGCAAGTAATAACAGCGTAAAAAAGGAGCGTTTTCATATGAAAAGAACATTAGAAGTAATGGGGATGGTTTGTCCATTTCCTTTAGTAGAAGCAAAAGAAGCTATAAAAGACTTAAATTCAGGCGATGAATTAGAAGTGCAATTTGATTGTACACAAGGTACAGAATCCATTCCTCGTTGGGCTGCTGAAGAAGGGCACGAGGTAACAGAGTATGAACAAGTTGGCGAAGCGGCTTGGACAATTACTATTAAAAAGAAATAAGCATTCATAAAGTCTGTTTAAGCGGGAAATTCGATGAGAGAATCGTCGAATTTCCCGCTTTTTTTGTAAACAAAAGATAAGAAGATGAGGGTAACAACCTGAAAGTGACGGATAAAACGTAGATACAAGCGGAAAAAACATTGGAACGATGATTAAGAAAAAAATTGGGCTTTCATGTTGACATTATACCTAATGGGGTATATTATGAATCACGTAAGTGAGTTCAATCAATCGTTTTGGAAGGGAGCGTGATAGTATGGCTTACGGTACAAAAACAGCTAATCGTGTGAAGCGAATAGAAGGTCAATTGCGTGGCGTTTTACGCATGATGGAAGAAGAAAAGAACTGTAAAGATGTGATTACACAGCTATCTGCGGTGCGTTCTGCGGTTGATCGGACTATCGGAGTAATCGTTAGTGAAAATTTATTGGAATGTGTAACGACTGCTGAAGGGAATGCTGAAAAAGTGAATACGGCCATCCAAGAGGCAATGGATTTAGTCGTGAAAAGTAGATAATTATTATATACCCTTAACAGTATGGATAGGAGGACGAATTATTTTGGAAATGTGGATTATTATTGCTTTTGTAGTTGTACTTTTAATTTGGCGTATGAAACCGACAAAAGGAGTGCGAACTATCTCGACAGCACAATTAAAAAACATGTTGAATGATAAAGACAAAGTATTCGTGGATGTTCGAACACCAGCTGAATATAAAGGTCGTAACATTCCGCAATTCAAAAATATTCCACTTGGTTCAAGCTTCGATAAATTATCGAAAGATAAAGAGATAGTGGTCATTTGTCAAAGTGGAATGCGTAGTAGTCAAGCGTGTAAGCAATTAAAAAAACAAGGATTCGAGCGTGTTACAAATGTTCGTGGTGGCATGAGCGCGTATTAGGAGGAAAATAGCATGAAGGAAATTTCAGCAAAAGAAGTACAACAAGCTTTAGAGCAAGGTCAAGCAATAAATTTAATCGACGTACGTGAAGTAGATGAAGTGGAGGCAGGACACATACCTGGCATTATTCATATCCCACTTGGCTTACTTGAATTTCGTATGCATGAGCTAAATAAAAATGAATCATATGTTATGGTCTGTCGATCAGGTGGTCGAAGTGGTAGTGCTACTCAGTTTTTAGAAAACCAAGGCTTCAATGTATCCAATATGGTTGGTGGCATGCTCGCTTGGAATGGTGAAGTAAAGTAAGGAGATGCAGAGAACCTGTGCGCTTGCTATATTTTTTTAGAAAAAACAATACCCGTGTAGGTATGTAGGAGGGAATTATGAGTATTAAGGCAGATTTTCAGCTAGATGCCAAGGGGCTTTCTTGTCCTATGCCGATTGTTAAAACGAAAAAGGCGATGGTTGATTTAGTAGATGGTCAAATTTTAGAAGTATCTGCAACAGATAAGGGTTCGAAGGCAGATATTGCTGCATGGGCTGAATCTGTGGGTCATCAATATATTGGGACAGTGGAAGAAGAAAGTGTGCTTAAACATTACATTCGCAAATGTTCAGACGACACGATGGATGAGCAAACATTTGAACAAACAATTGAGTTAGAAGAGGCAATGGAAAGAGAAGGACTTATTCTCGATGTTCGTGAGGAGGCGGAGTTTGCTTTTGGTCACATTGAGGGAGCAAAGTCTATTCCGATGGGTGAGCTAGAAGCACGCCTTTCTGAGCTTGATAAAGAACAGGAGATTTATGTCGTTTGTCGAACTGGGAAGCGTAGTGATTTAGCTGCTCAAAAGCTTGCGGCACATGGTTTTGCAAAGGTATTTAACGTTCTACCGGGTATGACATCCTGGACGAAAGATTTAACTAAAAACATTTAGGAGGAATTAATTTATGTCTAATAAAGTAGCGATAATTGCAAGTAACGGTGGTCTTTTCGATGCGTATAAGGTGTTCAATATTGCAACGGCAGCGGCAGCTACAGAGAAAGAAGTAGCCATCTTCTTTACATTCGAAGGGTTAAATTTAATTCATAAACAAGGAATGCATGCATTACCTATGCCTGCGGGAGCGGAGCATTATGCAGAAGGGTTTGCTAAAGCTAATGTACCAGCAATTCCGCAATTAGTGGAGATGGCACAAGAATTAGGTGTGAAATTTATCGCGTGTCAAATGACTATGGATGTAATGAGTTTAACGACAGATGATTTTATTGAAGGTATCGAGGTTGGGGGAGCTGTGACGTTCTTAGAGTTTGCGAAAGATGCAGCACCGTCATTAACATTCTAATTAATATAATTGATTTAAACAGCTATACCGGCGGAGAGGACAGTCCTTTCCGCTAAAAAAACAATAAAATAATACCTTAGGGGGTAATTGGAGTGTCAGTTCTAAAATGGAGCGCAGTACAGGTAGCGAAAAAAGTAATTAATAATGAAGAATTATTTATTTTAGATGTTCGAAATGCGGATGCGTTCGAAGATTGGAAAATTGATGGCCGTAAATTTGAATACTTTAATATTCCGTATTTTGAGCTATTAGATGGCGTCGAGGATATTTTACCGGAGATTCCAGCGGATAAGGATGTGTTAGTCGTTTGTGCGAAAGAAGGATCATCGCTGATGGTAGCTGAGATGTTATCAGAAGCGGGACGTGCGGTGGCTTATTTAGAAGGTGGAATGAAAACGTGGAGTGAATATTTAGAACCGATTAAAGTTGGAGATTTAACAGGAGGTGGTGAGCTATATCAATTTGTCCGTTTAGGGAAGGGCTGCCTTTCTTATCTGGTCATCTCTGAGGGTGAAGCAGCGATTATCGATGCTGTGCGTTTTACTGACGCATTCACAAGCTTTGCAGAGGATAAAAACGTAAAAATTAAACATGTATTCGATACTCATTTGCATGCTGATCATATTTCTGGTGGACGACATATAGCGGCTACTACTGGTGCGACGTATTATTTACCACCAAAAGATGCAGAAGAGGTTGAGTTTGACTATACACCTTTACTTGATGGAACAACTGTACAAATTGGCGCCTCTAAAATTGACGTAGGAGCAATTTATTCGCCTGGTCATACAATTGGTTCAACGTCATTTGTTGTGGACAACAAGTATTTATTAACTGGAGATATTTTATTTATTGATTCAATTGGACGCCCTGATTTAGCGGGTCTTGCAGAAGATTGGGTTGGTGATTTGCGCGAAACACTTTACAATCGATACAGAGAATTATCGGATGATTTAATTGTTTTACCGGCTCATTTTATGATTATTGATGAACTAAATGAAGGTGGAACTGTAGCAAAACATCTTGGGCAATTATTTGCCGAAAATCACGGCTTAAATATTAAAGATGAAG
Source organism: Lysinibacillus sp. NPDC093190 (assembly GCF_050280425.1). Lineage (NCBI taxonomy): Bacteria > Bacillati > Bacillota > Bacilli > Caryophanales > Bacillaceae > Lysinibacillus > Lysinibacillus sp. NPDC093190. The sequence goes on from NZ_JBNNVG010000003.1 coordinate 120,637, forward strand.
CAGAATTCCGAAGTGTCGTAACAGAGCATTTGCCTCCACAACCAAATGCGTATCAAGAAATTCGTCGAGTAAATATGGGTAAGATTACCCCAACGCAGGATGAACAAACAGAGATGGAAATTGGTCCGAATCGTTGTGCAGTTCGATAGTCCGTTTATAAAAGATATTCAAATGCAATGCGTACGCATGCATGGTTATAGCATATAAATACCGCGAAGCGAAGGCGCTCATCCTTCGTAAAGTCGTGAAAAAACAAACAGAACCGGCAAAATCGCTTACAACCTTTGCTGTTCCGAAGGAGAAAAATATGAAATCAAACTTACAACTAGATGCAAAGGGTTTATCTTGTCCAATGCCTATAGTGAAAACAAAAAAAGCGATAGATACATTAGCTTCAGGGGAAATTTTAGAAGTTCAAGTAACAGATAAGGGAGCTTTAGCGGACATCCCTGCTTGGGCCAAAGCTGGCGGTCATGCAATTTTAGACAAAGCTGAAGACGCTGGGGTCATTACATTTTTTATTCAGAAAGCTTAAAACTAGTGAGGGTTGTCTCTTCTATTAGAAGTTTAGAGCAACCCTCCTTTCGTGCTTAAAGCTGGATCTGGAAGCAGTGATGGAAATGATCATGTCCCCTAAGGTGAAGTCACCAGAAAGAAGGATAAAATATGGATTTAGCATGGATTATTGCAATATTTTTGATTGGCTTTGTTGGTTCATTTATATCAGGAATGCTGGGAATTGGCGGAGCAATTATTAAATATCCAATGTTATTATATATCCCACCTTTACTTGGTTTTGCAGCATTTTCAGCACATGAGGTATCAGGTATTAGTTCAGTAGAAGTGTTTTTTGCCTCTCTTGCTGGGGTGTGGGCATATCGGAAAGGTGGTTATTTAAATAAATCACTGATTATATATATGGGTAGTGCTGTATTAGTAGGAAGTTTCGTTGGTAGTTTTGGCTCCCGATTTTTATCTGAAATAGGGGTTAACGTCGTTTATGGTGTATTGGCGTTGATTGCTGCAGTGATGATGTTTATTCCTAAGAAGCAAATTGACGATAAGCCATTGGATGAGGTAACGTTCAATAAACCGATAGCAACTGTATTAGCTTTTATTGTTGGTATTGGATCGGGGATTGTTGGGGCAGGTGGTGGCTTCTTGTTAGTACCGATAATGCTAGTAGTATTAGGTATACCAACACGAATGACAATCGCTACAAGCCTTGCTATTACTTTTATATCCTCTATAGGCGGAACAATCGGAAAATTGATGACGGGACAAGTTGACTATTATCCTGCATTCATTATGATTGTAGCAAGCCTCATAGCAGCCCCACTAGGTGCAAAAGCAGGGAAAAAATTAAATACAAAAGTTTTACAAGCTATTTTAGCAGCGCTCATTTTAGCGACTGCCATTAAAATATGGATAGATATATTGTAAGGGGCTGTAGTAAATGAAAATTGAGATTTTCTCAGATTTCACATGTCCGTTCTGCTACATTGGCAAAAAAGAATTGGAACGCGCTATTGACTTGGCATGTTATTCGGGGCAGGTAGAAATTGAATACAAAGCATATCAAATTGGACCACATACACCTAAGAAAGATGCACCAACTATATATGAGGGTATGACTGCAAAATTGGATTCTACGATAGAAGAAGTAAAGGAAATTACAAAGGGTATAGCGATACGGGCAGAAGAGGTTGGTTTGCGTTACAATTTTGAAGATATGAAAACAGCGCATACTGAAAAGGCTCATCGATTGGCAAAATGGACAAGACAGTTTGGCAAAGAGTTGGTTTATACGGAAGAGCTTATGAGTGGTTATTTTACAGAAGGAAAAGACTTAAATGACGATATGTTCTTGTTAAAAGTCATTGAAACTCTAAACTTGGATGTTGAAATAGCGAAGGGTGTTCTGGCATCAACTGACTTCAGTGAAGCTTTGGATAGAGATCGATATGATGCCCAACAGCTAGGTGTACAAAGTGTTCCGTTCTTTGTTTTTGAAAATCGTTACGGTATTAAAGGTGCAGAGCCGAATGAGGTTTTTGTACGAACTTTGCATCAAGCGGCAGAGATAGCGGGTATTCAGCCGGTATTAAAGATGATAGGTGATGGTGAAGCTATTTGTGCTGATGGTGAATGTAAATTATAGTGAAACACTAAAATGTCGAGTGCAACGCTGTGCTCGGCATTTTTTTATCTTCATTCAGCGAATCTTTTCTGTGCGAAAGCGAAGCGACAGCTACGATTACGCCAAGGTGAAATTGATTAGGAAGCCAACCTCTAGTTTGTTACTTAAATGCTCTCGGGTTTGGGTGACCCGTAATTTTTTTTACGGGTTTGATTTAACAGGCCTTTTAAATGCTCTGTAAGCCATTTCAAGTGATTCAAAGGGTTTAATATCAGGTTAAACTGTTTAAAAGAATTAAAAAGAATTAAAAAGTATTTTTGTATCGCGCCAATTTAGCCATAGCGCCTTCCGCTATACCGCTACAAGAAGAACAAATGTGGACTGATTTCATGAAAGCGCAATACGAATTTAATCAAAAGCTAGTAGAGCAATTAGAACGAATTGAACAACGACAAATCGAACGTGATCAACAACTGATGAAGGCGATCCACGAAACACAACAAGTAAAAAAAGAACTTGCTGCTACCACAAAAAAAGAAAATGGTGCACTTTTTTTCAAAAATCAGTTTAAGCAATCTAAATCATTAAAAAAGAGTAGCAATAATAAAGGAATTCCTGGAAAAGTGTTATTAACGGATATTACTTATTTGCCATATAACGATAATTGTATGGCTTATTTGTCGACCATAAAAGATGCCTCCACGAATGAAATCTTAGTTCTGATCGTATTACTCTAGATATCGCCACTCAGACAATCCATAAATTAGTCAACAACAAGAAAGTCAGGCTACATAAAGATGCCTTTATCCACTCAGACCAAGGAATCCATTACACAAGCCCTAAATATCAAAAGTTATTGAAAAAATATGATCTAGGTCAATCCATGTCAAGAAGAGGAAACTGTTGGGATAATGCGCCCCAAGAGTTGTTTTTTGGTCATTTAAAAGATGAGGTAGACTATCTATCTTATAAAGCATTAAAAGAGCTAAGGTCAAAAATAAATCATTATATGGTTTACTATAACAATTATCGCTATCAGTGGAACTTAAAAAAGATGACTTCTAATAAATATAGGAATCACCTTCTCGTTGCTTAATCTCTTTTTTTATTGTGTCCTTGACATAGGTGCCAGTTTACAATTGCCACTCTTTTTTTCTCGCCCTCATTTCACAAAATACAATACTACAAAAACAAAAAATAAAATTACACCCAAGAACATCGCAACCTTATCAATAACGCTCTTTCTAAGCATATAGCCTATATAAGCTAATAAACCCGAAGAAAGCGCTAAAGCAATATAATCATATCCCTTAGGTTCGAAAATAGTTAATAACCAAACAATAATAATAGTTAAAGGTGCAACGTACACCCATTTACCTTCTTTTTCTTTCATTTTATTACAAATCACCCTTTCTTTAACTTGTAAATAATGTTAATATAATGATTAAGTAATATGTTCAGAAAATTATCTTAATATACTACTAAAAAAAACACAACTAAGGAGATACATATTATGAATTTTTTAGGTAAAAAAACATTACTTACAGGTGCATCCATAGCCTTACTAGGCACAACTTTCGCTTTATCGCCTGTAAGCATATCAAAAACTGAAAGTGGAGTTAAATTATCAGCACCTGTCGCTGAAGCAGCTGCATCTGATTGGGTATATGTTGAAACAAAGAAAAAAGATACAGGAGCACAGAACGCAATGACTGTAGCAACAGCATCTGCATTAGGTGCATTACTAGGCATTGCGGCTCCGTACACGTCTCCTTTATCAGCATTTGGGGTAGTTATTCTAGATAAAAGTTTGAAAACAGCTTATTTCACAGATAAAATTTGGATGCGTATGGCTGGTTCTACTTTCCAAAATAAACATGAAATCACTATGTATAGTGATTCTTCATACAAGAAGAAACTAAAAACAGTAACACTTGTTGAAAATATAAGTGCTGGTCCAAAAAGCATTAAATAAATACCTTCATACTAAAAAATAAAAGGGGCTGGGACATAACTAAATGGTTCCTTCATAAAGCCGAATAATCTCTAAATTAACAAAACACGATAAATAGAAAAACCGAACTATTCCGAAACACTTCATGAGAGTTTCATTGGATAGTTCGGTATTTTTGTTGGCTGAAACACATTTGTCCCAGCCTCTATAAAATAATTTTGTTTCATCCAATTCCAACGAGCAATCAACACTAACGCTGTTTCCTCCGTTTTCGCTTCCTCTTCTTCAGTGATATGTACTAAATCGCCATTTTCATAATCCAAATTCAATTGCTGATGAACTTCTTTTAACAAACCACCCCAGCCGATCATGCGTTTTTTATACAAACCTTTTTCTAAATCGCCTACAGACTTAAATTATCATCGAAATCCCCTGTTAAATAATCCGCATCTTTTACCGAATATTTCCTCGTCTCTTGGACCGCACTCACCATCCCTGCCGGCAAATGACTAGCAACCTCTTTCTTCCGCAGATTTCGTACTACCTGCACACGCACAACCGGCGTATAATCCAGTATCATGGCATTTTGCCACAAGCTTGTCCATTCAGGCTCTTTTTTATTTGAAGATGAAGTATAATTCACCCCGAATAATATATGTAGAGGGGGGCATTGACCATAGGTAAAATTATAGAAGAACTAGGGCAAGGTAAGGCGTTAGCTGACATAGGGAAAGAACTGACTGTAGGTAAAGAAAAGTTAAGTAAAGTAAAGCGCTTAAAAATGCTGATTATTTATTTAATAGATGAACTGGATGGACGTATGCCGGAACAGATCCCGAACCGTTAAACAAAGACTATACAGATTTTATAAATTCGAATAAAAGCGTGAAAAAATCAATATCTACGAACGTTCCAACGAAGGAACTAACAAACGTTGGTTCTAAGGTTGGTTCAAGGAACGAACTAAAGTTATTAGGAAACGTTCGTCTTTCGATATAGATATTGAATTCATGAAGGATTTAAAAATACAAGCAGTTATTCATGATAAAAGCGTTTGTGAAATTGTGGAAAATGCAATTAGAAAAGAATTAGCTGAAATGAAAAAGAAAAAATAATAAAGGAGTAGCATTAATGCTACTCCTCATACTCTATAATTTCTTTCAATATCTTCTAATACATACTGCAAGAGGTATTAAGTCTTGTTTAATGTGTTATAGAACAATGAATTTTGTAATTTTATCCTCTAAATGATTCTATTTGTGTAAGGTGTGAGAAAAGTCACATCGAAAAACACCCATTTTTGCTAAAATATAGGTGATTATACAAAGGGGGGTATTATAGATGAAACCTATAGTAGCAGGAGTAGCGGGGACAGTACTGTTAGCAGGTACACTTTTTGTGGGGGCAGTCATTAGCGACAAAATTCTAGGGGATGCTAAAGGAGAAAGCAATGAAGCCACTGTACAAACAAAAATACCAACATCAGCAGCTGCTCAGTCAGTTGTCTATGCGCCGCCAAGCATTGAAGAAGTACCAGATGGGCCTATGAAGGAAGCGATATTAAATGGCTATGAGCTTGTAAATAATACACATGTTGCTGCAGAAGAATATGTTGGGAATCAATTGTCTTGCACAAGCTGTCATGCAGGGGCAGGTTACGATGAGCAAGTTTCGTCATTAGTAGGTGTTATGGCGAATTATCCTCAATATATTGCACGCTCAGGTGATATTGTAACGATTGAGGAGCGTATTAATGGTTGTATGGTTCGCAGTATGAACGGAAAAAAATTTGACATGAATAGTAAAGAGTTAGAAGCAATGGTCTCGTACTTCGCCTATATTTCAGAAGGTGTACCTATCGGGGCGGAACGTGAATGGGTAGGTACAAGTACTATGAAGAACATCCCTTTACCGGATGTTACGAAAGGTGAAGAAGTATATACCCAGTCTTGTATAGCTTGTCACGCAGTTGATGGCTCAGGTACTGGTGCTAATACAGGTCCGGCATTATGGGGTGAAAACTCATTCAATGATGGAGCGGGTATGGCGAGAATGTCGAAAATGGCCGGCTACGTCAAACATAATATGCCAGTCGGTACAGCTGGTACTTTGACAGATCAAGATGCCGCTGATTTAGCAGCCTTTATTTTATCGCAGGATCGACCTGAATGGAAAAATCATGATAAAGATTGGCCAAAAGGCGGACGTCCTAATGATATAATGAATAAAGAAAAACGGGAACAAGTTAAAAATGGCACAATAAATTGGGAGCAAGTACTTTCCACTAACTAAAAAGAGGAGAGAACGTCCCTTGCGAGTAGAAATAATATACGTTTCGATTTACCTTTACCTTTAGATAATTTTTGTCTAAAGGTATTTTTTTATCTAAAGATGGAAATCTACATCTGAGGTTGTATAGGCAGATGAGACTTTGGAGCGTAGCGAAGCGGTTTAAAACCATATCCTTTATTAAGAACTATTTCTCTGGTCACTCGTTCTATACATTAAAAGAAGTACAGGTCTTAATTTGTTATACTAGCAGTATTAGGAAATAGCATCGGAGGTGACGCTGTTGATTTTTTTGAAATTTTTAATCCAAATCATTGTTGTATCAGGGCTTATTTATTTTGTAAGTGGTCGACTAATTGGTTCAAACATTAATTTTATACGTAGGGTTCTTTCTGTAGTCATTAGTGTGACGCTAACGTCCTTTGTTTACTGGTATACCTATTTACGTCATACAAACTTTTTATACGAACCAATGATGCAAACAGTGACAGAGGTCAGTACACTTGTTTGGATTGGCTGCATGCTACTAATTTCGATGCTGCTCTATCTCGTTTTTGAACTTTTCGATCCAAGTGGTATTACAGCTAGAGATCGTCGGAATGGCAAAAAAAATTTATTATTGCGCCTTCGTAGCTACTGGCGACAGCAAAAGCGTTTGCGTCAGGTGTTAAAAATAGCAGTGACAAATGGCGTTGTTCAAACGATTAAATACACAAGACAACGAGAAAATGAAAAGGAGCTTGCCATTGCTTTAAGGGTCACTTTGGAGCAATGTGGTGGGATATTTGTTAAATTTGGTCAGGTACTTTCTACTCGTAAGGAACTGTTTTCGCCTATCTTTATTGACGAGTTAGAGAAGTTACAACATAGTGTGAAGCCATTATCGTCAGAGCAGGTAACACAAATTTTAGAAGATTCACTTCCGAAGCCTATGGATGAAATATTTGAAAGCTTTCAAATGGAGCCTATTGCGGCAGCATCTATTGGACAAGTACATAAGGCACGATTGAAAAATTTTGATGAAGTTGTGGTGAAGCTACTACGTCCAGAAGTGAAGGGAATCATGCGAGACGATCTCGATATTTTGGAGGAATTTGCTAATTGGCTTTCAAACAAGTCTACATGGGCTGAGTCACTGGGTTTTCGAGAGCTTGCTAAAGGGTTTGGCGATGGGTTACGCGAGGAAATACATTTAGATATTGAGGCTCGAAATACATTGCAGGTGACGAATGCTCTTACCAAAAGCGATTATAAGGTGAGGATTCCTAAAATCTATACAGAATATTGTAATGAAAATATTATTGTCATGGAATATGTACGAGGGAAAAGCGTTGCAAATGCTGCGGCTGAATTTAATCAATTAAAAAATAATCGTAGGCAGTTTGCACGGACTGTTTTATACTCCTTCATTGAACAGATGCTTTTTTCGGGTATATTTCATGCAGATCCACATCCAGGAAATATTCATATTGATGAGATGGATGGCACACCGATCCTTCTTGATTTTGGGGCTGTAGGCCGTTTGGGAGCTACACAACAAGAGGGCTTAAAGCTAATATTAATGGGGATTCATCTAAATGATTCAAGTACTTTATTTGACGGCTTAACATTATTGGTTGAAAATGCTGATCATGCAGATCGTGCAAAGATAGAGCAAGCGATTGATCAAATTCTCTTGAAAATCTCTTACGTGGATCGAATTCCAACAGAGGAATTAATACATGCATTATTTACGGTTGTTCGTGATTTCGGTCTTGCTTTCTATCCAGCAGTAGGTTTAGCGCTGCGTTCATTAGTAACATTGGAGGGGACATTACGGGTAATTGACCCAAGTTTTGATATTTTTACGGAAGCGAAAGATTTTTCATCTGCATATATGCGCGCAACCTTCCTGAAGCCATTTAAAGAACCGATGGCAACAAAGGAACGTTTACAAGAAGAATTAGCAATGCTTATTCCGACATTGCGCAAAATGCCAAGACGAGTTGACCAGCTCATTCAACGGGTGGAGAGTGGAAAAATTATCTTACATCACGATGTTTTTTCGGATGAGGATAATGCTCGTTTTATTACAAATTTGTTTTCCCGTTTCGTCTTACTTCTCGTAGGTATTACCTTTGGCATTATTTCTGTAGCACTTTTAGCAATCTCACAATTTATTCGTGACACGTACGCTGTTTACTTAAATACAGCTGCATATTTAGGATTATTTTTATGTGCCATTCTTTTAGTACGGCTTTCTATCCAAGCGCTACGTTCTATGAGGCAATAGGAAGAGCCAACTCGGAGTGAAAATCAATCTTTGTTTATTGAAACACATTGTTTACATCTATTCTTTTGTCAACAAACTAAGGTAGGGGAATTGCTCCCTTACCCTTTTTTATTTTAACTTCTTACAGCGGGTGTCCAAACATCCACTGTAAGAAGTTAAAGCCAATTCCGGACGCAATTATGTCGAGGCATAATTGATAAATGTTCTCGAGAAATATTACAAAAACATTACAAAACAAATAGTGGGTCTAATGGTAAAACAGTTAAAAACGTTGTTATGTAGAACAAAACGTTATTTTGTAGAAGATATATGAATTTACGTGAATGTTACAAGAATGTTTCGAGTTTTACTAAACGATTAAAAAGACGTGAAATAGTATAAAAGTTATGCTAATAATGCTAAACTTTAAAAGGCTAATAAAATATAAGAATAAATAAAAGAAATCGTTCCAGTGATTACATTAAAATACTAAGAGCGAAATTGACTAGTGAAGGGAAAGAATAACGTGGGTAAGCGCAATAAATGGCGTAAGTCGATGGTGCTAGCATTAGCACTAGCTGGCGGCTTATTATTTAATACAGTTCAACCAACTAAAGTGCACGCAGAAGAAACATCTCAACAAATGATTGATAAGAAAGCTAAAATAGATACAGAGGTTAAAAAGCTTCAAGACGAATTAACTAAACTACAAAAAGAGATCGATGAAAAAGTAAAAGTATTTAACAAAGTACAAGCAGATATTAAAGAAGTTGACGCAAATATTGTAGATACTAAAAAACGTATTGAGCAACGTTCAGCGATTTTAAGTGAACGTATGGCTGCATACCAAGCTCAAGATAATACTGTGGGTATTTATTTAAGTGCTGTTCTTGAATCAAAAAGCTTTGCAGATCTAATGGACCGTGTCGTAGCGGTAAAAACATTAATGGATGCTGACCAAGAATTAGTAGATCAACAAGAAGCAGATAAGGCTAACTTAGAGAAACAAAAAACAACATTAGATGAAAAACAAAAAGAGCTTCAAAAGCAATTCCAAGAGCTTCAACAAAAGGAAAGCGAAATGGAAGTAAAAAAAGCTGAAAATGAAGCGAAATCTCTTGCATTAAAGGCACAAATTGCAACGAAACAAGAAGAAGAACGTTTAGAAGCAGAACGTAAAGCAGCAGAGGAAGAAGCAGCTCGTTTACGTGCACTTCAAGCAGCTACTCCAGTTGTACAAGCAACAAACAATAACAATAGTAACAGTAACAACAATAGCAACAGCAACGCTAACAACAGTAGCAAAGCTAACAACGAAAGATCACAACAAATCATTATTGGTTCAGGATCAGGCACTGCATCTTCAGGTGATGCTATTTCAACTGCAAAGCAATTCCTAGGCCGTAGCTATGTTTGGGGCGGAAGTAACCCATCAACAGGATTTGACTGTTCAGGTCTTGTACAATGGTCTTACAAACAATCAGGCGTATCTTTACCACGTACAGCATCACAACAATATTTAGCAACACAACGTATTTCAGCAGGTGAAGCACGTGTAGGTGACCTAGTATTCTTCAGCTATGGTTCAGGCATAGCGCATGTAGGTATTTACTTAGGGAATAACACGATGATCGATGCTCAAAATAAAGGTGTTGTCATTGAATCACTTGATTGGTGGAATCAATATTTAGTAGGCTTCGGTCGTATTCAATAAGCCTTGCTATTATTTAGACGATTTAAATAGCGAAAAGGTCATCTTTGTAAAAGAAATTACAAAGATGGCCTTTTTTATTATTTGACGGTATTTAAGGTCCTGCGAGTAAACCCATCACGCAACCGATATGGTAATCCATTAATTAAGGGTCGACTACTCGACGAATAATGAGTAAAATAACATCTAGGATGAATAAATTTACATAAGTAGATATATTTACTACTATAGCCCTAGTTACTAAAATGATAGTAGGGCCGAGAGAAGGAATATCACTAGTTATCCATATAATGATTGCCATCGTTATTGTGTATTTTGGTTGGATTTTAAAAGAAGGCAAATAAGTGTGACACCTCCAATAATAAAGCTAACGTGTAAAATAAATGTATCTTTATATAACTGAAAGTAATGTTCCCCCTTGCATGTTGAGCCTCATTTCTGATAATTTTGAAATATATAATACGGGAGCTTGCTTTGAAATTAAAATCATTTGCGACTTTAATTTCGTAGCAGTAAAGTAACAAATAATAGAAATTAAGACAGCACTTACAAGTACACTATTTTTTACGTTCTGAAACAATAAAGGTAGGGATGAATCATGGAAAAAGAGATTTTGCAACTTTTTAGTAATTTAACAGAGCGTGACCGTGATATACAATACAAATCATACGAAGGATTAATGAAAATTATGCAGGAACCAGTTGATTGGACATATTCAGTTTGGGAACAACTTGTTCAGGCTCTTACATACAAAAACGAACATGTGCGTGCAAGTGCTGCACAATTTTTATGCGCATTGGCAGCAAAAAGTGATCCTGAAGAAAGAGTATTAGAGGACTTCTTAAAGATTTGGGCCGTAACGTATGATGAAAAAACAGTGACTGCGAGGCATACTTTACAGGCAATTTGGAGAATAGGTTTAGCAGGGCAGGTACAAAGAGATTTAGTCGTTTCATATTTGGCGAAAAGATTTCAAATATGCTTAGACGAAAAGCACCCGACATTAATACGCTATGATATTATTGTATCCTTTAAAAAGTTATTCGATGCAACGAATGACCCAAAACTACTAGAGATTGCACAGCGTTTAATTGAGGAAGAGAGAGATGTTAAATACAAAAAGAAATATATGAATGCCATCCGTTAAAAGTTATGAAATGTCTATTTTTTGCGCAATACTTTCGTTAAGAAATAGTTTTTATAAAGTATGAAAAAATAAAACGACTGCACGATCAGGATGAATACCCATGGGGGCAGTGAGAATATCCGCGTGTAAAAGGTAATACATGCATGATTTTTATCCATCGTATTTGTTTATTCAAATTCCACAGCTATTTTTTCCTATCAATCTATGTTAAACTGCTTTACAAGTGAATAATTCTTGCAGAATAAGGGTGCTGAACTATAGCATAATCGGGAATTCGGTGAAAAACCGAAGCTGTTTCCGCAACTGTAAGTACAGGAATCATAAAGATATACCACTGTCGAATTATTTGATGGGAAGGTTTTTTATGACTCACAACGTGATTGAATGAACTGTACAAGCCAGGAGACCGACCTTTGTTTGAACGTGTAGATAACTCTTCGGAAGCTAGGAGAATATGCGGCAAATACATAGGCTATGTCGTATCTATACGACAATTTTTATGTTATTTTTGTTGTTTCCTTAGGAGTGGAAACAACGTTTTTTTTATGTACACTTATAATTCACCTGATGAAATCCTAAGGAGAGTGTTAAAGAATTTTTCACGAAGGAAAGCGGGGACTTAGATTTGAAAAAAGATGCACGTTATTCTTGTTATCCATTTATGCGTGAAAAGGCATCAACGGTAGATTTTGAAATTCGAACGGATAGCCTTACAACACATATTGGCGTCGCTTTGGCGGCGGTAAAAAAGGAAACAGTAGAGGTAGTAGCAGATGATTTACTAGCCATTTTACCAATGGCTTACCATGTAAATGGCTCAGTCCGAGGTAAATTAGCGGTAACCGAAGATGATTTGACTTGGCTTAGTGATCGCTATGATTTCTATGTTAGTCATGTTAAAGAGGAAATACAAAACTTTGTATTACCTCAAGGAACAGAGGCTGCTACTGCATTACATTTATGCCGTAGTGAGTCGAAAAAATCATATCGCGTTTTGCACATAGTATCTGAAGAACGGGAAATACCTGCTATTCTCTTTGATTATTTAGGATTACTAGCCAATGTATTTTTTGTAATGGCTGTCTTTATGAATCAGCGGGCTGGTATTGCTGAAATACCGTTTATTAGTAAGTCATACCCGATGAAAAAGAAAAAGGAGAATCAATGAAATGAAGAAAATGTTTAAGCTACAATGGCTTTCTGTATTTATGCTAGCACTCGTATTAGTTGGCTGTGGCACGAAAGAGGATACTAATAAAGAGACTATTTCTAAGGAAGATCAACAAGTTGAGAAAACTAGCTATAAAGTTAAGGATGACCGCGGCGTAGAAGTAGAGTTTAATGCTGTACCTAAAACTGTTGTTTCATTGCAACCAAGTAATACAGAAGTTCTATTTGCTCTAGGTGTGGGTGATAAAATCGTTGGTGCAACTGAGCATGATACGTATCCAGAAGAAGCGCAAAAAATTGAGCGTGTTTCTGATTCTGTAAAATTCAATAGTGAGCGTATTTTAGCGTTAAAGCCAGATGTCGTTATTGCCTATACAACTGGAGGCGATGATGAAAATTTAAATGCCTTAAAAGGTCTCGAAGACGCAGGTATTAAAGTGTTTGCCATTCAATCAGCTAAATCATTTGATGATGTTTATGGGGATATCCAACAAATCGCAACGGTTATGGGAATCAAAGATAAAGGCGACAAGTTAAATGAAGATATTAAAGCTAAAATTGCGGCAGTTCAAGCGAAAGTCAAAGATGTGAAAGAGCCAAAAAATATCTATTTCGAAATTAGTCCAAAGCCAGACATATATACACCTGGTTCTGGTACATTCCAACAAGAGATTTTAAATGCTGCAAATGTTAAGAACGTTTTTGCTGACCTCAAAAGCTGGGCAAAGGTATCTGAGGAAGATATTATTGCGAAAAATCCAGATGTCATTTTAACAACAGTAAACTATGTGGAAAACCCAACGGCAGAAATCCTTTCTCGTGATGGATGGAATTCAATTACTGCCATTCAAAATAAAGCGGTTTATTTTATAGATACTGATATTTCAAACCGTCCGGGCCCGCGTATTGGCGAAGCTGTTGAGTTAACAGCAAAAGCAGTATACCCTGAGTTATTTAAATAGTCTATTTTGAAAAATAGTATTTTGGAGCTGTCCTTTATCAAGGACAGCTTTTTTAATGGGTAATTACTTTGGTAGTGAAATGCTCGGGAAAAACCCGTTTCTCTTCGGTGAAGATGTGATCGGGTAATACGGCCACTTGCTCCGCTCTGGCAAAGAGGCACTCAAATAAACCCCCTTATCGCTCTCTAAGTAGTGTATAACATTACCTAGTGTGAAAATTGGTATTATATCGAATTGTTCGATAAAATAGAGATAAGAATGCTTGCTAACAGAGAGAGGTGCAGTGAGTGAAACAGTTTGATATGAAGATTACTTCGTTTGAGGCAGTCTATAATTTCCGTGATATGGGTGGTTATAAGTCGAGCGATGGGCGTGCTATTAAGGATGGTTTGATTTATCGTTCAGCAGCACTTGGTAAAATGACGAAAGCAGATAAGGAGCTTTTTGAAACACTAGGTGTGAAAACAATTTTTGATTATCGAGACAACCATGAAGCTCAAAATAATCCTAATCCGGTATTCCCGTATGCCAAGTATATTCAAATACCAGCAAAGGGAAATCATGCTTTTGAGATGCCTACAAACACTGGTGGAAAAGATTTTTATAAGGTTGTAAGCCCAGAGATGTTCAGAGATTTTTATGCACAAATGCCTTTTAATAATGCCTCGTTCAAGGAATTAATAGCAACGATTCAACATCCTGAAAATTTAGGGCTTGTTCATCATTGTGCGGTCGGGAAGGATCGAACAGGTATTGGCAGTGCACTTATTTTACTAGCTTTAGATGTACCTGAGGAAACGATCATGGAGGACTATTTAGATACAAATGTACATCTACGTCCCTTAGTAGAACGAATGGCTCAGACGATTCAGCAAGATTATAGCGAGCGAGAATTACAGCAATTTTATGCCTTAATGTCTGCCCGTGAGGACTATTTACAAGCAGCATTTGATGCAATGGATAACCGATATGGCTCTAAGGCCGCTTTTTTAGAGCAAGAGTTTGGCTTAACAACAGAAAAACGTATGCAATTGCAGGACCATTGCTTACTATGATAAGAAACCCTTTCACATAAAATTGTGAGAGGGATTTTTTGTTTATTATACTAGCTTTACATATTCTTTTAAGGTTTCATTATAAAAACTCTTTACACTCTATAAATCTATGATAAGATACTATATATTTTTATCCCGCGTTAACGGGCCGTAATTTATTTGTACCGAAAGCGAAGCGTCAGGTACAAAACTCCCGCCTCAAAATTGGTAGGTGGGAGATTAACTGCTCGTAAAATCTATCTTTATGAAGCGTATAGGAGAAGTGAAAAGTATTGGCAGATACATTAAAAGAAAGTGATATACAAGAGACAGATAAGTTAAGTTTGTTCCATTTAACGTGGCCGATATTTTTAGAAGTATTTTTATTTATGTTAATGGGACTAGCCGATACATTTATGCTCAGTGCTTTATCAGACAATGCTGTATCAGGAGTTGGTGCAGCCAATCAATATATTCATATTGCAATTTTAATACTTGAAGTAGTTGGTAATGGTGCTTCCATTGTTGTATCTCAATATTTAGGTTCAAGGCGCATTTTTGAAGCTGCGAAGATTTCCGCTTTAGCAGTAACGATGAATTTGGTCGTTGGACTAATGATGAGCGTCGTATTTTTCTTTTTTTCAAGTCATTTAATGTCCATGATGAACTTGCAGGGGGAAGTGCTTAAATACGCTCAAAGCTATTTAGTAATCATAGGAAGCTTTATTTTTTTACAAGCAATTATAAATGCGTTAGCAGCGATTATCCGTGTACATGGATGGACAAAGCAAACGATGTATGTATCACTAGGTATGAATGTGCTACACGTTGTATTAAACTACGGTTTAATCTTCGGTAATTTAGGATTACCGGAGTTAGGTGTAAAAGGAGCTGCTATTTCCTCAGTTATAAGTCGTGGATTAGCAATTCTCGTGTTTTTCTGGCTGTTTTATCAAGTCATGGATGTTAGAGTGAAGCTAGAATATTATTTCGAGTATTCAAAGGAATATATTCGAAAAATATTAAATATAGGCTTACCGTCAGCATTTGAGCAGGTGCTTTATCAGTTTTGTCAGATTGTCTTTCTTTATTATGCAACGTATTTAGGCTCAGAGACACTTGCTGCAAGACAGTATGCCATGAATATTTCGATGTTTACGTATTTATTTGCGATTGCAATTGGGACAGGCACGGCTATAATTATTGGGCGAAATGTCGGTGCTGGTAAAAAAGATCAAGCCTATCATCAGCTTTGGTCAAGTGTACGTGCAGCTTTTGTCTTTACGATAACTATGGTTGCTGTTGTGACGATATTCCGTAAGCAACTTATGCACGTTTTTACTGATAATTCAGAGGTTATAGCCATCGGAGCATCTGTCCTAGCATTAAGTATTCTGCTTGAAACAGGGCGTACGATGAATATTGTAGTTATTAACTCATTGCGTGCCTCTGGGGATGCAAGATTCCCGGTGAAAATCGGTTTCTTATCAATGGTATGTATGAGCCTCCCGCTCGGCTACTTGTTTGTATTCGTTTTAGATTGGGGTTTAGTAGGTATTTGGCTAGCGATTTCGGCAGATGAATGGATGCGAGCCATTATCGTATACTTTAGATGGAGAAGTCGTAAGTGGGAGCGTTTCGCGCTTGTTTCACCTACAGAACAGAAGGAGGCAAATTAATGGGAGCACTTTCTAAAAGAGCTGCAGGGGCAGCCTTAATGGAGAAAAATATTACGCTTTTTGCTTGTCCAATTTGTCAGGAGTCAATGGATGTTTTTGAGCAGGGTAGATTAGTATGTTCCTCAAATCATTCTTTTGATATTGCCAAGCAGGGTTATGTCAATATGCTGACACATGGTGCTGTTTCTAAGTACAGTAAAGATCTCTTTGAATCTAGAAAAGCTGTTATTGATAGTGGCATCTATGATTTAGTAGAAGATAAAATCGGAGAGCTAATTGCTAACGCAGAAACCGTGCTGGATACAGGCTGTGGTGAGGGTTCACATTTAGCTCGTATTATGGAAGGACTAAAAGGTAACTGTATTGGCATTGGTATTGATATAGCGAAAGAAGGCATACTTGCTGCATCCCGACATTATCCAGGGCAAATTTGGTGTGTTGGTGATTTAGCGAAAAGTCCATTTGCAAGATCAAGCTTCGATGCCATATTAAATATTTTATCGCCCGCCAATTACGAAGAATTTAAACGTCTATTAACTCACAATGGTTGTGTTGTTAAGGTTGTCCCTCAAAGTGGGTACCTACATGAGCTTCGAGCACAATTATATGCGGATTCTACTAAAGAGTCGTATTCGAATGAACAAATAGTTGCTCGCTTTAAAGAAAGCTTTGATGATGTTAGTGTGGAGCGTATTACTTATACGGTACTATTAGCTACAGAGCTTGTACCAGCACTACTTGAAATGACACCGATGGGCTGGCATAAAAAAGAGGAAGCCAATATCGAGTTAAATGAAATTACGATTGATGTTGATGTATTAGTGGGAAGAGTCTAGTTATTTCACATGCAATTGCAGTATACTGGTCTTTTCGATTACAATGGTAATAACTATTGAATAAGGTAGGAATGAAACAGTGTATAAATTTATAGCAAATCTTGTCAAAGTGATATTAAAATTAACGGGCTCAAAGGCGCGTGTATATGAGGAGCAAAACTTACCGAAGGAAGGTGGGTTTATTATTGCATGTACACATACGGGTTATGTTGATATTTTAAACCTTGGGGTTTCAATGTCTCCTCGAGAAATTCACTTTATGGCTAAAAAGCAATTGTTTGATATTAAAGGCCTTGGTTGGCTTATAGAGCGTTTAAATGCCTTTCCAGTTGACCGTGACAATCCAGGACCAAGTGTTATTAAAATCCCTTCACAGTTATTGAAAGAGGGTAAAATCGTAGGGATTTTCCCATCTGGTACACGAAATGCAGAAGGATCGGATTTAAAGCAAGGCGCGATTACAATAGCACAGCTGTCAAAAGCGCAAATTGTACCAGCCGCTTATGTTGGTGCGCGTAATGCTGGTGATGTCTTGAAGCGTGGAAAGGGTTATCTAATTTATGGAGAGCCATTTTATGTGACAGGCAAGGGTAAAGAAGGACGCGAGGAGTTTACACAACGTCTTGAGCATGAACTGATGGCTTTAACAGAGGAATTAGAAAAGCGAATTGTGGCAGAAAAGAAATGACTTAGAAGGCACTCAGGATCAATTGATTTTGAGTGCTTTGTTGTAGGAGGATATAGAAATGATTCGAGTACTTTTTGTTTGTTTAGGTAATATTTGTCGCTCGCCAATGGCTGAAGCGGTCATGCGTGATTTGGTAGGGAAAGAGCATTTGAATCATAAAGTCGAGGTAGATTCGGCTGCAACTAGCTCTTGGCATATTGGCGAACCACCTCACAGAGGAACACAAGATAAGCTAAAAGAATATAGCATCTCAACAAAGGGTATGCAAGGCCGACAATTACAAAAGGCTGACTTTGAAAATTTTGATTACATTATTGGCATGGATGAAAGCAATATACACAATATCCGAACGATGCTTTGTAATCCTGATTCTCCAAAGATTTACCGCTTTTTAGATTTAACTGACCATCGAAAAGACGTGCCTGATCCATACTATACAGGAGATTTTCAAGAAACCTATGATTTAGTTTTAGAAGGCTGTCATGCACTATTAGAAAAAATCAAAGTAGAAAACCAATTGTAAAGTGGCTCTAAGTGAAACAATTTTCTGGACCACACCAAAAGTTGAGGGTGACATTTAAAACGTATGCTATGTATATAAGTTGATTGGAGTGGAGGCTGGGCGACTCCTTGGGGATCAGCGTCACAGATGAGACCCTGCAGCGAAGCGGCTCATCGGACGCCCCCAGGAAAGCGCCCAGCCGGAACGGAAATCAACCACACGTTATGGTGATGATCTGATTTTTTTACAATTTATTCTTTAGAAAACGACCTTAAACATTGGCATATCTAGCTTTGTAAGCATCATTTGTGTTATTATTTTCAGAGTAAAGATACGAGAAGTATTTAATTACCATTTACAGATGTGCAGCTGCGCATCTATGATTTTTATAAACTTATAATTTGAAAGAGAGTGGAAACAATGGGTCGTAAGTGGAACAATATTAAAGAAAAGAAAGCGTCTAAAGACCAAAGCACAAGCCGTATCAATGCAAAATTTGGACGCGAAATTTATGTAGCAGCTAAATCAGGCGAGCCAGATCCTGAATCAAACCGTGCCCTTAAAGTTGTTCTTGAACGAGCAAAAACATACAGTGTTCCTAAACATATTATTGAAAAAGCCATTGATAAAGCGAAGGGGGGCGGCGATGAAAACTTCGACGAATTACGTTATGAAGGTTTCGGACCAGCAGGCACTATGTTAATCGTTGATGCTTTAACAAATAATGTTAACCGTACTGCTTCTGATGTACGTGCTGCATTTGGTAAAAATAATGGGAATATGGGTGTTAGTGGATCTGTTGCCTACATGTTTGATTCAACAGCAGTTATCGGTTTAGAAGGTAAATCAGCAGATGAAGTTCTTGAAATTTTAATGGAAGCAGATGTTGATGCTCGTGATATTCTAGAAGAAGATGAGGCTGTCATTATTTATGCAGAGCCGGACCAATTCTTTGCTGCACAAGAAGCACTAAAAGCAGCTGGCGTTCAAGAATTTACAGTAGCAGAGCTTTCAATGCTTCCTCAAACAGAAGTAGCATTAACGGGTGACGACGTTGCGAAATTTGAAAAACTAATTGATGTATTAGAAGATTTAGAGGATGTCCAAAACGTTTACCATAATGCTGATTTAGGCGAATAATATAAACCTATAAAACCAGTAGCAATTTAAAGCTACTGGTTTTGTCTGTAGAAAAAACGATACTCCTTATGGCATAAAGTTATATGGTAATAGGCTTTTCTTGGATATAAAAATAATAATCAAACATATCCTATTATTATTTAGGCTGAATCTCTTTGATATTTTAATCCATCCTATTTAGGTTCATCTTGTCTACTCATAATAATGATGAGGAGCCGTTGATTTTTCACGGAGAGTGGCGACTCCAGCGGGATGAGCTTGCGCTGAAAGCCCCGCAGGAACGTAGTGACGAGGAGATTGAAGCCAAGCCCGCGGAAAGCGCCAACTCGGAGTGGAAATCAACCTTTGTCTATTGATACACTTTAATTTATTCTTTTATCGACAAACTAAAACCAGTAGCAATTAAAGCTACTGGTTTTTAATTAGGGAGGAGAACGGTGCAAGCTCTTTTAGCGATTGCTATATTTTTAGTAACTTTATTTTTTGTAATAGTGCAGCCTCGTAAAATATCGATCGGCTGGTCTGCTTGTATTGGTGCTGCAATTGCGTTGACGCTCGGAGTTGTTACTTGGCAAGATGTTGTTGAGGTAACAGGGATCGTTTGGAATGCAACGTTATCGTTCATAGGAATTATTTTTATTTCACTTATTTTAGACGAAATAGGATTCTTTGAATGGTCTGCCTTACATATGGCACGTGTGGCAAAGGGAAGTGGTATCCGCTTATTCATTTATCTTTCCTGTCTAGGCGCTATTGTTTCAGCTTTATTTGCAAATGATGGTGCAGCTTTAATACTAACACCAATTGTTCTAGCGATGATCCGTAAGTTAAATTTAACCGATAAAATGGTCTTTCCATTTATTATTGCAAGTGGATTTATAGCAGACACAACATCATTACCGTTAGTCATTAGTAATTTAACGAATATTGTGTCGGCAGACTATTTCGGTATTGGATTTATGGAATATTTCTTACATATGCTAATACCGAACCTAGTTTCTTTACTGGCAAGCATTGTTGCACTTTATATTGTTTTTCGCCGTTCGATTCCAAAAGAATATTCACTTGAGGCAGTAGGTAATCCAAAGCTTGCAATTCGGGATTCGAGATTATTTTTGTTATCATGGTATGTTATAGCAATTTTATTAGTTGGTTTCTTTATGAGTGAGTTTTTCAAAATTCCTGTGTCATTTATTTTATGTGGTGTAGCAGCTATCTTTTTCCTACTTGCACGACGTAGCAATATTGTAGATACAAAGAGAGTTGTGAAAGGGGCACCATGGAATATTGTGTTCTTTTCTATCGGTATGTATGTGGTTGTATATGGTTTGAAAAATGTAGGAATGACAGGATTGCTAGCGAGTCTATTAGAGCACGCAATACAACAAGGACTGATGGTAGCGACGATAACGATGGGGTTTGTAGCTGCGATTTTGTCAGCTATTATGAATAACCTACCAACTGTGATGATTGATGCATTAGCTATTGCTGAAACTAGTGCAACTGGCATTATTAAAGAAGGTCTTATTTATGCAAATGTCATCGGCACTAATTTAGGTCCTAAAATGACACCGATTGGCTCACTCGCAACATTATTATGGCTCCATATATTGAAGCAAAAAGGAATTAAAATTGGCTGGGTTCAGTATTTAAAAATAGGTATTGTTCTAACAATCCCAACTCTTCTCGCTACTTTAATAGCTTTAGTGGCTTGGATTATGATCATATCATAGGCGAGCGATAAAAATAAAAAAACTATTTTTCTATAAGCCATATCCCTGTAGAAAGATAGTTTTTTTCTGTGATTCCAGCTCATCGGTCGCCTCCAGGAAAGCGCCCCAGCCGTTATGGTGATCAAGCATATCTGGGTAAAAAGGTGAATAATTCATACTTAAATTACGTTTTACCCATTGTGAAAAAATTCAAATCATAACATAATATAGATTAATAGTCATGGTGAATGAAGAGAAAAGGGGGGCTAAAGCATGAAGTTTTTACGTTCGATACAGGGGAAACTAATTATTATTTCATTAGCATTATTAATTATTCCTAGTTTAATAATAGGTTTGGTTAGTTATAACAAAGCGAATAAAGGTATGGAGAATATTGGCCAACAAGTTATCAAAAATAGCGTTGAATCTACTTTGCAATTAATCGAGCTTGCAAATGAGAGTGTTAAAAGGGGCGACGTTCCTTTGGAAGTTGCACAGGAACGGGTGCGGGAGGCACTTCTAGGACCGAAGGATAGTGAAGGAAAGAGGCCAATTAATTATCCTGGAGACTTAGGGAAGTATGGTTATATATATGTTTTAGATGATAAAGGGACATTAACAACCCACCCGACTCGAGAAGGGGATAGCCTATGGAACGATCAAGATAGTAGCGGCAATTACTTTATTCGAGAAGTAATCGAAAAAGCACTTGCTGGTGGAGGATTTACACAATATGAGTTTGCGCTACCAGGTCAAGATGTATTAGCTCCAAAAATAATTTATTCTGTAAAGGATCCTAATTGGGGATGGATCATTGCATCGGGTACATATATGCAAGACTTTAATAAAGAAGCTAATTCATTATTACTCGTTATTGGTATTACATTATTAGGTGCCATTATTATAGGTACTGTAGTTGTCATAATGGTTTCGAGACATTTAGCTTTACCAGTGCAAAAATTATCTAAACGCGTACGTGAGGTTGCGAAGGGGAATTTAACTGTAGAAATTGAAAATTTACAACGCTCAGATGAGATTGGTCAGTTAAATGAAGGCTTTAATGAAATGGTGGATCAACTGAAAACATTAATCACAGATGTAGAGGAAGCTATTGCAGAAATTCAATCGACATCGTCAAATCTAACATCTGTAGCAGAGGAAACAAATGCTTATGGAGATGAAATAGTAAAAGCGATAAATGAGGTCTCGGACGGAGCAGTAAAGCAAGCTTCAGATGCTGAGGATACGAATAAAACTGCCATTGTTTTTGCCCAGCAGATTGAAGGATTGCATGACAAAAATGAAGTAATGCTTGATGCATCTCAACATATGAAACGATCAAATCAAGAGGGGCTTATAAATTTAAACGGCTTAAAAGAGAAATCACACGAGTCTTCAGAATTGATTAATAATGTTTATACTGTATTTAATAGCTTAATTGTGAAAGTAAGAGAAATTGAAGGCATTGTTGGTACCATTACCGAGATTTCTGATCAGACGAATCTGCTTGCATTAAATGCATCCATAGAGGCAGCTAGAGCTGGTGAGCATGGCAAGGGCTTTGCAGTTGTTGCTGAGGAGGTACGTAAGCTAGCGGATCAAACATCTGTAGCAACTGAGCTAGTGCGTACAACCTTAAAGGGGATTGAAAGTGAAACGAATTTAGTGAACGATGAAATGAAGAAAACAAATGTTATTGTTCGTCAACAAAATGATTCGGTTGCCATAACAGAGTCATCCTTCAAGGAAATTGAATTGTCCGTAGAGAAAATTATTTCTGTCATTGGGGAAATGACTGCAGGAGTAGAATATTTGAATAGCTCAAAGGATTACATCATGCAATCTATCGAAAGTATTGCAATGATTAGTGAGAAAAATGCAGCTGCATCAGAGGAAGTAACGGCATCCGTTGATGAACAGCAGCGTGCTATTCAACTGGTTAGTGAATCTTCCAATGATTTAACAGATGAAATAACGGCATTACAGGAATCTATTAAGCGCTTTATATTAAGATAATCAATCAAGGATGTTTGTACAGTAATTCTAGTACAAGCATCCTTTTTTTTGTCTAAACGTTAATAAAAGGTAAGGGAGGGGTCGATCGTGAAAAAATGGGTAATAAGAATAGGGGTTATACTACTTGGTATTTGTAGCGTTGTTTATATTTGGCTCGGCGAGGAGATGAAACAAGGTGTCCAGCCAGCTGCAAACGGAACAGCTACATACATGATTGTCCTGGGAGCAAAGGTAAAACTGGGTGGAATTCCATCGCTTTCTTTGAAAAATAGATTAGAAGAAGCTGTAAAGTATTTAAACAAATATCCTCATGTAAAAGTAATTGTTTCAGGTGGGCAAGGGGCGGATGAAGATCGGACAGAGGCTTCTGTCATGCTTAAATACTTACAGGACAATGGCATTGATACTAATAGAATATTAGTGGAAGACCAATCTACTTCAACTTATGAAAACTTATTATTTTCTAAAGAACTTTTGCCTAAAGGAACTAAGAAAATCACGATTCTCTCTAATGATTTTCATTTAAAGCGTGCAAAATATTTAGCTGAGTCTTTAGGTTTTGAAGCAGATGTCGTGGCAGCAAAAACGCCAAAATCAGTGGAAGTAAAGTTAAATCTACGTGAAAGGGCAGCACTATTAAAAACATATATAATTGGCTATTAAATTGTTTCTTAATAAGATAGATTTGGCATATAATAGAAATATAACGGGGTATATGACAGAAAGAGGGGATTTCTATGAAAACGTTTAAAGACTATGAGTACAGCCGTCCGAATATCGAGGCAATGAAAGAGCAACAATTATCCTTAATTGATCAATTTAAAAATGCTCAAACGATGGACGGGCAAAGTGACATAATTGAGAAATTAAACGGACTGAGTAATGACTACGCTACGATGGCAAACTTAGTGTACATTCGTGCTTCGATTGATACAAATGATGAATTTTATCATGCAGAACGCGATTATTTTGACGAGGTTGGACCTGAGTTGGAAGAGGTAACAACAGAATATTATAAAGCGCTAATCGTTTCACCATTCCGTGAGCAGTTAGAAGAAAAATGGGGTGAGCAATTATTTGATTTAGCAACCTATCAAATTAAAGGCTTTTCACCAGTAGTCATAGATCTAATGCAAAAGGAGAACAAGCTTGTTTCAGAATACAATAAACTTGTTGCCTCTGCGCAAATTGACTTTAATGGTGAAACATTAACACTTGCTCAGCTTGGACCATATGCAGAATCTACTGATCGTGGAATGCGTAAGGCGGCAACAGATGCGCGCTTTGGCTTTTTTGCTGAGCATGAAGAGGAATTTGATCGACTATATGATGAACTTGTTAAGGTGCGTCATGAAATCGCTGTTAAATTAGGATATAAAAACTATGTCGAACTAGGCTATATCCGAATGAATCGCATTGACTATAATGCAAATATGGTAAAGAAATTCCGTGACCAAGTTCGTGATTTAATCGTACCTATTGCAACCAAGTTATATGAACGCCAGGCAAAGCGTATTGGTATTTCTGAATTTAAGTTCTATGATGAAGCATTCAACTTTGTATCAGGAAATGCTACACCAAAAGGCGATCCGCAATGGATTGTTGCGAACGGTAAAAAAATGTATGAAGAGCTATCACCTGAGACTGGTGAATTTTTCAACTTTATGATTGATCATGAATTAATGGACTTAGTGGCGAAGAAAGGAAAAGAGAGTGGTGGTTATTGTACATTTATCGAAAACTATCACTCACCATTTATCTTCTCGAACTTTAATGGTACTTCTGGCGATATCGATGTGTTAACACATGAAGCTGGACATGCTTTCCAAGTCTATTCAAGTCGTAATATTGGAATCCCAGAATACTTATGGCCAACATATGAATCTTGTGAAATTCATTCGATGAGTATGGAATTTTTCACATGGCCATGGATGGAGCTATTCTTTAAGGAAGACACAGAGAAATATAAGTTCACACACTTAAGTAGTGGCTTACTATTCCTTCCTTACGGTGTTGCAGTTGATGAGTTCCAACATGTGATCTATGAAAATCCTAGTATGACACCAGCTGAACGTAAAGCTGCGTGGAAAAAAATTGAGGAGACATATTTACCACATCGTGACTATGATCATAATAGCTATCTAGAAGCAGGCAGTATATGGCAACGTCAAGCGCATATTTATTCAAGTCCATTCTATTACATTGATTACACGTTAGCGCAAATTTGTGCATTCCAATTCTGGAAACGTTCACGTGAAGAATTTGATGCTGCCTGGAAGGACTATACTCATTTATGTGGTTTAGGCGGCTCTATGTCCTTTACGAAGCTTGTAAAAGAAGCAGGCTTAATTTCACCATTTGAGGATGGCTGTGTTGAATCGGTCATTGGTGATATTGAAGATTACTTAAATTCAGTAGACGATACAAAATTATAGACTACTACGTTATGCAACATTAGTGAAAATTCGCGACACTCCTGTGGGGAAACAATCCGTCCGAGCTTCCTTAGATGCTTTAGCATTTGAGGGACTTGCGGGATTGCCCGTTGGAGGGTTGTGAATTTTTTTAGTTTCAAAAACTCTTTTATTTAGACAATAAATACTAGGACACTTGCTAAATGGTTAATATATAAGTAGTATTTTCAGTAACTGTGATAAAAGGAAGTGAAGAAAGTGACGAGGAAAGTTTGGTTTCAAGTAGGCGTAGGAGTTTTACTTGCTCTACTAGTCATTAAATATTTTATAGAGATTCATTGGATTTTTTCTCCTCTTGTTATTATTTTAAAGGCTATTTTTGTACCTTTGTTGCTCGGCGGTGTTTTGTATTATGTTACGGAGCCGATTCAGAGGTTTTTAGAGAAGCGTAAATTTCCGAGATGGGCAAGTATATTAACGATAATCATTGGACTTATAGCGCTTGTTGGTGGCTTTGGTTGGATTGTTGGTAATCCAATTGCAGTGCAGGTTAATAATTTAGTGAAAAATGTACCACAGATTAGTGCTAGTATACAAGATGCAGCCGATTATGTGTTGCGAAACAAAGATAACTTCCCGCCACAGTTAAAAGATTTTATCGACAATATGGCGAATTCTGTGCAGCATTTTGCCGTTGTAGCAAGTAAGGGGCTAGTTTCGTTTTTACAATCAGTTGTATCAGTTTCTTTATTAGCTATTTTAATTCCATTCTTCTTTATTTTTATGTTGAAGGATCATGAAAAATTTGCGCCGTCAGTTTATAAATATTTCAGTGGTGAACGTCGAGAATGGGTGAAAAAGACGTTAAGTGAAATTGACGATGTTTTACGTAGCTATATTCAAGGACAGCTACAGATTAGTTTTTTACTAGCATCCATTATGTATGTAGGGTATTTAATTATAGGTCTAGAATATTCGTTGCTACTTGTTATATTCGCGTTCTTTATGAATATGATTCCGTTTATTGGACCATGGATCGCCTTTACACCAGCACTGATTGTGGCTATTGTTCAGGATCCAGTGTTAGTCATATGGGTGTCTGTTGTCACACTCGTGGCGCAGCAAATTGATAGTAACTTTATAACTCCTAACGTAATGGGGAAAACACTCGATATACATCCGTTAACAGTTATTACAGTTATTTTAGCAGCAGGTAATATTGCAGGCTTCATCGGAATTATCATTGCAGTACCATTTTATGCAGTTTTAAAAGTGATCGCATCCAATATTTATGATGAACGTAACGTGATTAAGAAAAAGGCTACGAAGTCAGTATAGGAGTCGAAAAAATGGAACAAGAAATTGTGAAAGTTTTTAATGAACAGCATGAAGAGATTGGGACAGCAACGAGAGCAGAAGTACATGAAAAAGGACTATGGCATGAAACATTCCACTGTTGGCTTGTCAATGAGAACTATATCTATTTCCAAATCCGTAGTTCACAAAAAAAGGACTACCCTGGCTTGCTTGATATTACAGCGGCGGGGCATCTATTGGCCATAGAGACAGTAGAATCAGGAATTCGTGAAGTGAAGGAAGAACTAGGGCTCGATGTCGACGTACACGAAGTTGTTAAAATGGGCATGACATCTTGTAGTATCGTTTCGGAAAACATGATAGACAATGAATTTTGTCATGTTTATATATATCCATTCAAACATGATTGGGAATCATTTGAACTGCAGTATGAGGAAGTATCAGGGGTCGTTCGAGCAAAACTTGATGAGGCAGAGGCATTCTTTTTAGGAGAAACAGCTACTCTAAATATTGAAGGCTATGAATATTTCCCTGATGGTCAACGAGCGAAAATTGTGCGCCCAGTAAGTACAGCACAATTTGTCCCTTACCGCGAACTATACGTTGCACATGTTATTAAGTTTGTAAAAGATAAAATGTTTAATGAGACATATGAGTAACTGAAAAAATGTAGGGCAAGCTTTCCATAAGGCTTGTCCTATTTCACTTCAAAATAACAGGAAAAATAAGTTATACTGAAAGATAGATTGAATAGAAAAGGAGCATTTTTATATGCTAACATTTGAACAAAAACAAACCATCATTGAATCATTCCCTGGACTTACAAAAAAGGAAATTTCATTAAAACGCTTAAATTACCATTTTATGGATAGTCTTTATGAAAAGACAATTGTTGTGGAAAAGCTACACCCAAATGGCAACGGCTTTGTCTTTGTTGGTGACTTATTGCGCTATGAGGAAGAAGCAAACGATAAAGGCCTAGTAAATATTCGTGACTACGATGAACAACAGCTTCGTGAAATTATTGAAGATGCCATTCAATATTTATCGGAAGAAGAAGAAGAGCAAGGGCCGATCGAAGAGATGTGGCAAAATCGTGAAGGTATTCAATTAAAGCTAGCTTGTGAGCAACGTTCTTGGAATGTTTATCATGGTGAAAATTTAGAGGAAGCCTTTGGCACACATGATGCTGCGAAAGAATATTTACTAGAAGAGGGCTTTCGTAAAAAGAAATAAGTAATACGGGGATGATAACAAATGAATGGGAAAAAAATAGTGGGAATAGTTATTGCTGTTGTTATAGCTGTTTGTTTATTTTCTGTATTTACGATTACAAAATTTTATAAAGACCATGAGGAACAGCCAAATCGTGAAAATCGAGAAGTTAATAAGTCAAAGAGCTTGAATTTAATTTTGCCGCAGGCTACAATTATCTCGAATTCAAGATAATTGAGAGGTGGACTGTAAATGCAACACGTTTTTCATAAAGGAACAGATGAAACAAAACCAACTTTTTTACTGTTACATGGTACAGGTGGAAATGAACAAAGCTTAATTAGCCTTGCAAAGGAAATTGATGAAACAGCAAGCATTTTAAGTGTCCGTGGAAATGTCCTTGAAAATGGTATGCCACGCTTTTTCCGTCGTTTAGCGGAAGGTGTTTTTGATATAGAGGATTTAATTTTCCGTACGAAGGAATTAAATGACTTTTTATTAGAAGCAGCACAGCAGTATGGCTTTGACCGTAATCGAGTGGTTGCTATCGGTTACTCTAATGGCGCAAATATTGCTGCTAGCCTATTATTCCATTATGAGGATGCTCTAGCGGGTGCGATACTGCATCATCCAATGGTGCCTAGACGTGATATTGAATTGCCTACACTTTCTTCAATCCCTGTCTTTATCGGTGCCGGAACGAATGATCCAATGTGTACTGCTCAGGAATCTGAGGATCTAGAGGCACTTTTAACGTCGGCTGGGGCAAATGTGACAACTGTATGGTTTAATTATGGTCATCAGCTAACAATGCCTGAGGTAGAAGCAGCAAAAGAATGGTACGACCGTATTTATTCAAAATAAGGAAAAATCCGCAACCTTTGAGTGAAGGGAGAGCTCACGGAAGGTTGCGGATTTTTTATTTTTGCTTCCTCGAGAAGGGGAGCCACCAATTCCAATCGCCAAAGAGCTTCATAAGACTTGGTACGAGCATGAGACGAATAATCGTTGCATCGATGGCGACCGCAATAGCTATACCAACCCCAATTTGCTTCACAGGCATTACATCTGTAAAAGCGAACGCCCCTGTTATCACAATCATAATAAGCGCTGCTGACGTAATGATACGACTTGTTGAGGTTAGACCTTCAATCGTAGCACGTGTATTATCTGCCCTTTTTTGATATTCCTCTTGAATGCGTGATATTAAAAAGACTTCATAGTCCATACTTAAGCCGAATACAAGACAAAATACAATTACTGGGATTATAAGGACAATCGTACCGGCTTCAATCCCCAAATGTCCGTATTGGAAAATATAGACGAGAATACCGAAGGCTGAGGAAAGTCCAATGATATTCATAATAATCGCTTTCAGTGGGATTAAAATAGAGCGGAAAGCGAGCATTAAAATAAAGAACGTTGAAACGATAATAATGGCTACAGCCAAGAAAATTTTACTAGAGATTTCATCGAAAATTTCTTGATTGAATTTCGCATGACCTCCAAGAGCAAAATCGACACCTAAATCTTTATCTTTCCATGTTCGAGCGAATTGTTGAGCGGTAGTTGATGAACCGGCTGCATCCAATGTAATTGGAATAAAGAGTTGCTTATCTTTAGAAAACGTATTTAGTATTGGTTTTAATTGTTCTGCCGCTTGAGGAATTTTCAAAGAAGCTGTCAGTTCCTCAGGGGACTTAATGTTAGCCGTCGTATAAATGGTTGATACATGACTCACTAGTGGGTCATCAAGTAATTGTTCTTGAATATTGAAAACAAGCTCTCTTGCCTCACTATCTTCCCAGCCTTCCTTACGTTCTGCTAGCAAATATAAAGTTGAAGTATCGCCAAGTCCGAACGTTTTATCTAACTGATCATAAGCTGCACGTGCATCATATTTTGTTGGTAATGAATCCACCTGAGGAATTGTAAGTTTAATATCCTTCAACGGAATCATACCAATGCCTAGTAATAATAATGCCACAATAACGATTGTCACTGGATGTTTCATAACAAAGCCAGCAAAGCCACGCCAACGATTTGCTTCACCAGGCTTTACACGTAATAAGCGCCATTTATTTAGGTTATCTCCTATTAGCATCATCGTAGCAGGTAGCAAGGTTAAGCCAGAAAGTACTGCAAGAAATACAACGATTGTGCCTCCTAAAGCGATATTGTGAAAAATTTCGACATCAATGACAATCATTGCACCTAAGCCGATCATGACACAAACTGCAGAAAAGATGATAGAACGGCCAGCTGTCTGTATAGCCGTTTGAATAGCCTGTACAATGGATGCATGGGCACGTTCTTCACGATAGCGGTTTATAAACAACAAGGCAAAATCAATACTTAATGCAAGTCCAAGCATTGGTACTATATTTAACACAAAAATTGATAAATTGACATTACCGCTAAACAAAGTCAAAATTCCAAACGCAGTTACAACAGTAACAATTCCGATAATGATAGGTAAGATTGAGGCAACGACAGTACCGAAAGCTAGTAATAGCACTATGATAGCGATTGGTAATCCTATTGCTTCCGCTGATGCTAAGTCTTTTTGACTTGCTGTATTGATATCTGCTGAAATAACGGGCCCGCCTGTAATGCTCACACCGTCATTCTCTATTAATGAACGAATGTCTTTCACAACATCAGGTAGATGATCAACATTATTTTTAATATGAACCATGGCATAAGCTATACCATTCTTTTGTAAAGAGGGATCATCAAGTGGTGACTGGATGGAATGAATCTCCTTCATTTTTTTTAACTTTTTTAAAGTATCCTGAATTTTTTTATCGTCAGCTGGATTGAAGACGACCAAAATTGTATCAGAAGGCAAATCAAATGTTTTTGCAAGCTCATTTGTTACGTAGGTATGATCTCCTTTAACAAAAAAACCGTCTCCATGAAGCTTATTTGGAAGTTGTATGGCAAACATAGCCATAGTAATAAAAATCACGAACCATAAGGCTACGATAGCTTTAGCGTGGGCTGTTATAAAAGCTGAAAAACTTTTCATAGTAAGTACTATCCTCCTTTTTAAAATAGTGTAAAGGATGTGTCGCATTTTGTCGTGTGACAATGTAAAGACTCCTGTCCAACAAGGAACAGGAGTCTTAGTATGCATTCAAAATCAATTATGCCGAGGCAGAATTGCGTCCGGAATCGGCTTTGTGCTTAGGCTTGCAGATGATTTTTGTGCGAAAGCGCAGTGCTAACGTAGCGGCAGCAACAGATGATTTTTGTACGAAAGCGTAGCGGCAGCGGCACCGATGCAGGTCAGTTAGCCGTTATCGCATGGATGTGATGATTTTAGGCTAACATCCTATATTGCACTCCTTTATTTCAGTGGTGTTTGGACACCCGCTGAAAGAAGTTAAAAGAATAACGATAATAAAAAGTAAATAATAGCTGCCATTACTGCAGAAATTGGCATTGTAATAATCCAAGTAGTTACGATTTTACGCGCCATTCCCCAGTTTACACCACGTACCCGTTGTGCAGAGCCGACGCCCATGATAGAGGAAGAAATAACGTGTGTTGTGGATACTGGTAGGTGAATTAATGTAGCACCGAAGATAATGGATGCAGAAGCTAAATCTGCTGCAACTCCATTCACAGGACGGATTTTCATGATTTTACCGCCGACTGTTTTAATAATTTTATAGCCGCCGATAGAGGTACCAAGCCCCATTGCAGTTGCTGCTGCAGCTCGTATCCAAAAAGGAATTTCATCTCCTGTATGCAAACCACCAGCGATTAACGCCATCGTCATAATTCCCATTGCCTTTTGGGCATCATTAGTACCGTGTGTAAAAGATTGAATAGCGGCAGTGAAAATTTGCATCGTCCGGAAACCTTTATTCGTTCGATATAAATTTAAGTTTTTAAACCATAATTTAAACAGTGTCATCATAATAAAACCAGCGCAAATCGCAAGGATTGGTGATAGCACTAAGGCCATAATGATTTTAGTGAAACCGCCATAGTTTAGAACTCCGAAGCCAGCAGATGCAACTGCTGCACCAGCAATGGACCCAATCAGAGTGTGTGAAGAACTCGATGGAATACCGAAATACCATGTTAGTAAGTTCCAAATAATAGCCGAAATTAATGCTGCTAAAATAACGACTGAACCTGTCGTATCTCCTTGAAATGCATTTAAAGAGAATGGATCTACAATATCTTTTGTCAAAGCCTTTGCAACACCGACGAAGGTAATAGCTCCGATAAAGTTCATCGTCGCTGCCATCATGATAGCTACACGTGGTGGCAATGCTCTAGTGGAAACTGAAGTTGCGATAGCATTTGCTGTATCATGGAAGCCATTGATAAAGTCAAATGTTAGGGCAAAGATAACGACCAGTACGGTTAGTATAATGATTGTGTTCATTGTAAGTGCCCATCTCCTAATTACGCGTTACGCATGATAATTGTTTCCATTGTATTTGCAACGTTTTGACAATGATCAGCGATATCTTCAAGTTGTTCATATATATCTTTAAATTTAATAATTCGAATTGGATCTTTTTCATTTAGAAATAATTGCTTAATAGATGAACGTTGCACTTCATCACATTCACGCTCGTAGTCTTTAATAAGAATTGAGTGTGGGCGCATGCCAATAAGATTCTTTTTCTTTAACTCTTCTGTTGCTTTAACAATTTCATCAGCACTTTTTGAAATATAGCCTAAGAAAATACGCATTGACTCGTCAACTTCTGTTAGAGAGAACATTTCAAAATGAGCGATACAATGCTCCGTACCATCTAATACGTCGTCCATACGAATGGCAAATTCTAGAATGTCTTCGCGTTCGATAGGTGTCATAAATGATTTGTTTAGCATCACGATTAGTTCATGAATGAGCTTATCACCAGCTGTTTCGTAATTTTTCATAGTAATGCTAATCTCTTTTAGGTCAGCTACACTGTTAATACGAAAATCATTCGCGTAATGTACGGCCTCTCTCATATTCTCAGCAATTTTATGCAAAGCTATAAAGAAAGGGTCTTGTTTTTTTGAGTTAAGCATGTAAATCGAATCCTCCTGGATAAAATAAATTGGCCTCTAAACTTTACTATCATAACAAAATCTTTAATTTATCTACATAAAATTCTTCTATTCTACAGAAAACTTTACAATTCTGTAATATACAATTTGTTCACAAAATAATAAAGGTATCTCTGTATTTGTTTTTATTAATACAGAAAAAAGCCTTAAAGATAGGTTTTATAAAAAGTTTTCCCTCTGTTTAATACAAAAAGATACTATTTGGACATAAAATTTTGAATAAATTTTCGAGTGAATTGTAAAGAGAATGTAAAGAAATTGTTTTGCTAATAGTTTTCCACTTTCTTAAGAATATCTTCATTTTTATCCTTCAACTTTATTAAGAATTATTTACTACAATGAAGAAAGAAGGGTTAATAACCATAAGTTTGGGATGATATTTGTTAAAAACATATTCATGTATAGAAGTTGATTGGAGTGGAGGCTGGGCGATTCCTTGGGGATCAGCGTCACAGATGAGACCCTGGAGCGAGCCTCGCGAGTGAAGCGGCTCATCGGACGCCCCCAGGAAAGCGCCCAGCCGGAACGGAAATCAACCCCCACGTTTTGGTGATGAATCTAAAGAAGGTGAAAGGGGCGTTTTTTTGAAAATGATTCAAGTCGAGAACTTACAACATACATTTTTAATTGGAAAGAAAGGCAAGGAAAAACAGGTTCCGGTATTAAAAAGTGTCAATTTTGAGGTGAAAAAAGGAGAGATAGTGGCAATTGTTGGGAAGAGCGGCTCCGGTAAATCAACCTTATTACAAATATTAGCCGGATTTATGAAATCAGAACAAGGGTCTATTAAGGTAAATGGAAAGGAGACTGCTAATCTCACGGAAGCAGAAAGTGCAGCTTTTCGCTTGGATCAGTTCGGATTTATCTTTCAAAACTTTCAACTGATGCCAGGATTAACAGCGTTTGAAAACATTGAACTACCGTTGAAATTACAGGGTATCAAAAAAGCTGTGCGTTCAGAAAAGGTGAAAAAATTAATGGACAAGGTTGGTCTAACTGAGGTGGCAGACCATTATCCAAATGAATTATCGGGTGGTCAACAGCAGCGTGTTAGTATTGCAAGAGCCTTAATTACAAATCCTCCTATTTTGTTGGCAGACGAGCCGACAGGAAGTCTTGATTCGGAAACAGAGCAAGATATATTGCTACTCATTCAAAGTCTAAACCGTGAGCTGGGTTTAACATTTGTCATTATTACTCACGACGAGGAAGTAGCAACAATAGCTCATCGACGTTTCCGCATGTACGATGGGGAACTTGTAAAGGAGGAAGCATAACATGTTATTTAAAGATCAATTAGATTTTGTTAAACAGCATATAAAGAAAAATAAATTACGCGTGTTTATGACAGTACTGGCGGCAACGATGGGCTGTGCATTTTTGATTGTCCTCGCATCAGTTGGGTTTGGGCTTCAGGATTCCTTACGTAATGAAATACTATCGAATGAAAAAGTTACAAAAATTCAAGTATTCGGTAATGGTCAATTTACAGAGGAACAAATTAATGAAATAAAAGGTATAGAACATGTGGAAACAGTACTCGAAACGATTACTGTCAGTGCATCTGCACATTCACTTTTTGAGGGTCGTGATACACAATCTGATTTATACGTTGCTAATATGCATGATTTTGAGCAAGTGAATGGCAAGCTTGAGAAAGGGAAGTATCCTACAAAGCCAAACGAAATCGTTGTAGGTTATCATTTTGCTCAAACATTAGTCAATGATGCTGAACGCAAAATTATTGAAGAAAAGAGTAAAGAAGCTGAAGTAGAAGGCACGTATTATAATGGTAGTGAGGAAGGTTATAAAGGCTCATTAATTGGTAAAGAGATCGAATTATCATTAATGCCACATACTGATGGGGCAGAAGAGACAGAGAAAATGAAATATACGATTGTCGGTGTTATGAAGAAGCCTTCTTATGATTGGATGATTAATAACTCTATCTATATGGATACAGAGCAAAAGCCAATGCTAGCTTCAAGTTTAGCTGCAACAGGTAAGGTTAAAGAGGATGAAATGTTTTATTCGGAATTTAATATTTTTGCGGATAGTATGGAAAATGTAAAGCCGATATTAGACAAACTAAAAGACAAAGGCTATAGCGTTTATTCAGTTACTGAGCAATTGGATAAAATGAATGTGTTTTTCCTAGTTTTAAAAATTGGCTTAATATTTGTAGGAACAATTGCTGTCTTGATCGCCTCAATTGGCATTTTCAATACAATGACAATGGCTGTTACAGAGCGTACTCGTGAAATCGGAGTTTTAAAGGCGATCGGAGCAAGTCCAAAGCTTATTCAACGATTGTTCTTAATGGAAAGTACATTCATTGGTATTATTGGTACTTTGATAGCGGTAGCCATTTCATATGTTATTAGCTTTGTAGCAAATGCTGCATTACCTTTAATTTTAAAAGCAGCAACAGGGGAAGATGCTTTTAGTAGAAATGAAATTACATTCTCCCTTATTCCTTGGCAGCTTGTGCTAATTGCTTCAGCAATTAGTATTGGGGTAGCGATGGTTTCAGGCTATCGTCCAGCACGTAAGGCCACAAAAATTGACGTAATTCAAGCATTACGACAAGAACTATAATAGAAAGGGCGGTCCAGAAGTTATTGGACCGCCCTTTTACTTTGAATTGCGCAAATTAGAAATATATCCGCGAAAGGAGGGCGCATACCCGCGCTACGACCATAAATACAGCGAATTTTATAAGTAAGCTTGTAATTCATTCGCTAAAAACGGCTTGGCATTTAGCAACTTTAAAAAGGCATCATAGTTAGCACGCTGTTCAGAGCTCGGCTTTTTACCTGTATGATAGGCTCGTATTAAAATGTTTTTAGGTGTATTTTCCATATCTATAAACTCTAGCAATTGTGCCTCATAGCCAACGAGTGATAAAATTTCCGCTCGGATTGCATCTGTTGCGAGCGCTGCAAAACGTTCGCGTACGAGACCGTGCTGAAGCAGGATATCCAGTGCTGGTGTGTTAAGCTGGCGATTTAACTCATGCTGGCAACAAGGGACACTTAAAATAACGCTTGCTCCCCATTTTACAGCACGGGCTAATGCCATATCAGTGGCAACATCACAAGCGTGTAGCGTCACCACCATGTCTACTGCAGACTCCTCATTATAATCATTAATATCTCCTACTAGAAATTCGAGCTGCTCATAACCTAAATCCTGTGCAATTCGTGAGCATTCTTCAATGACTTCCTTCTTTAAATCTAAACCAGTGACACGAATGTCTAAGCCTTTTTCGATTTTTAAATAATGGTATAGCGCGAATGTTAAATAGGATTTGCCTGAACCAAAATCTAAAATACGAACCTGTCGATCCTTTGGTAAATAGGTTAATGCATCATCAATAAATTCGATGAAGCGGTTGATTTGTTTAAATTTATCGTATTTTTGTCTTTTTATTTTTCCTTCTTCTGTTTGTACCCCAAGACGAATTAAAAATGGATATGGTTTATCCTCTGCTAGTAAATAGTTTTTCTTGCGATTATGCGCTAAATTGACTTGCTTTGGCGCTGAGGATTTATCGGATTTCCATAGTACTTTGTTCTTTTTTGATAGCTGTACTTGTATTTTTTCATCAATAAAATCAACATGCGCTTGACGGTAATCGTTAAAAAATGCTTCCAGCTTCTCATGAAAATTTTCTAATAAAACATTTTCATGTTTTAAAATACGTTCAAA
This sequence comes from Lysinibacillus sp. NPDC093190, assembly GCF_050280425.1. Taxonomy (NCBI): domain Bacteria; kingdom Bacillati; phylum Bacillota; class Bacilli; order Caryophanales; family Bacillaceae; genus Lysinibacillus; species Lysinibacillus sp. NPDC093190. Next base: position 157,610 of record NZ_JBNNVG010000003.1, read on the forward strand.
TTGATATTCAACTTGTATATGGTAAGCATCCTTAAGTAATAAAGGTTTTAGCTTTATACGCTTTACTTCGTTTGATTTCATACGTGGTTGACTGATCGTAGCAGTAACGAGTTGCTGTTGTAAAATCTGCTCCATAAGATGAGCTTTCATTTCTTCAAATGTCATACATTTCGCCTTCTTTATCGTGTTATAGATGGCACTAGTTTAACACAATTTAAGAAGCGCGATGCTAGTATAAATTCCGGCATTCATTTTTTGAATATTTATAGGATATTTTTGTATATTTGTGGTATTTTAATTATAGAGAATTTTTAATAAATAGACTAAAGGGGAAATAGGGGGAAATTTATGTCTGAAAACATGTATCAATTACTTGCGATTATTATTTATATGATCGCCATGCTAGGAATCGGTTGGTATGCATTTGTTAAAACATCGAATTTAACAGATTACATGCTCGGTGGGCGTTCACTAGGCCCTGCTGTTACAGCGCTGAGCGCGGGTGCAGCAGATATGTCTGGCTGGCTGTTAATGGGTTTGCCGGGTGCAATCTATTTAGCTGGACTTTCCAAAGCTTGGATTGCCATTGGCTTAACAATTGGCGCCTATTTGAATTGGCTAATAGTAGCACCGAGGCTGCGTGTATATACACAAGTTGCTAATGACTCAATTACTATTCCGAGTTATTTAGATAATCGTTTACGTGACAACACTAAGCTAATAAGAATTGCGTCAGGTATCATTATTTTAATCTTCTTTACATTTTATGTTTCTTCTGGAATGGTTGCAGGGGGCAAGTTTTTTGATAGCTCATTTGGCTATGAATACCATACTGGGTTATTAATTGTATCTGCTGTTGTTGTAGCATACACATTGTTTGGAGGATTTTTAGCAGTTAGTTATACAGACTTTTTACAGGGACTTATTATGTTTTTAGCACTTATAACTGTACCGTTATTCGGATTGTTTTTAACAGGTGGAATTGGTGACACAATAGCATCTATTAAAGCTGTAAATCCTGAACACCTGAGCTTATTATCTTCAAATGCAACTGCTGCAGTAATTATTTCATCACTTGCATGGGGACTAGGTTATTTTGGACAGCCACATATTATCGTGCGCTTTATGGCTATTAGCTCAGTAAAGGAAACAAAGCAGGCTCGTCGCATCGGAATTGGCTGGATGATGTTAAGTTTATTTGGAGCGATTGCAACAGCTTTCGTAGGTGTGGCTTATTATGAGCAAAATGCAGGTGAGTTAAAGGACGCTGAAACTGTATTTATTGTACTTGGCCAAATTTTATTCCATCCGTTTATTGCAGGTATAATGCTTGCTGCCATTTTAGCCGCAGTTATGAGTACAATTTCATCGCAATTAATTGTTACTTCGTCTGCACTTGTAGAAGACATTTATAAAGCTTTATTTAATAAAACAGCAGATGATAAGCATTATGTTTTTATTGGCCGTGTCGCTGTTTTAGTTGTAGCTATTGTCGCAGGGATTTTAGCATGGAATCCAGATAGGTCTGTTTTAGACTTAGTGGGCTTTGCTTGGGCTGGCTTCGGTGCAGCGTTCGGTCCTGTAATATTGCTGTCACTGTATTGGAGGAAATTAACGAATTACGGAGCACTCAGTGGGATGGTAGCTGGTGCTGCAACTGCCTTTGTTTGGGGGAAAATTAAGTTCTTAGCTGATACATTATATGAGATTGTTCCAGGCTTCTTAGTATGCTTAATCGTTGCGGTTATTGTCAGCATTTTGACATATAAACCGAATAAAGATATTGAAGCCGAATTTAATCGTACTGAAGTATTACTAAAGGAAGAACGTAAGTAAAAATGAAATGCGCCTTTTGCATAGAGGCGCATTTTTTACGATATAAATGTTAAACGACACGAATTTGGACATTATATGGTAAGATGAAGAAAATTTGTCGTAGTAGCACCAAGGTGTTGGTGGGAGGTTTGTGGATGGATAGAATTAAAGAAGTAGATATATTGTTGGAAAAAGCTGTTTTAGTTGGCGTGAATTTACGGAATGATGAGCATTTTGATTATTCAATGGAGGAGCTAAAAAATTTAGCTGAAGCTTTAAATGTTGAAGTTGCCGGCATTGTTACACAAAATTTAGAGCGCATTACACCATCTCATTATGTTGGTACTGGTAAAATAGAAGAAATAAAAAAATTTTATGATGAAACACAAGCAAATTTAGTGATTTTTAATGATGAATTATCACCTTCACAAATCCGTAATTTAGAGCGTGATTTAGAGACGAAGGTTATTGATAGAACGATGTTAATTTTAGATATTTTTGGACGTCGTGCTAAAACAAGTGAAGCACAGATGCAAGTTGAGTTAGCACAATTGCAATATATGCTACCTCGTTTAGTCGGCTTGCATGCTTCTCTCAGCCGTCAAGGTGGTGGCACAGGGGGTGGCTTTAAAAACCGTGGTGCTGGTGAAACAAAGCTCGAGCTAGACCGTCGGAAAATTGAGGATCAGATTTCGAAAATAAAGAAAGAGCTAGAGCATGTAAAGGAGCAACGAGAGACGCAGCGTAAACAACGACGCAAAAATGCTGTTCCTGTCGTGTCTATTGTTGGCTATACGAATGCTGGTAAGTCAACGATTATGAATCAGTTACTTACGAAAATAGGACAGGAAGATCATAAACAAGTGTTTGAGAAGGATATGCTTTTTGCTACACTTGAAACATCCGTCCGTCAAATAGAATTACCTGATAAAAAGACATTCTTATTAACAGATACAGTTGGTTTCGTTAGCAAATTACCGCATCATCTAGTCAAGGCATTCCGCTCAACATTGGAAGAGGCTCGTGATGCCGACTTATTACTCCATGTTGTAGATGTTTCCAATTCTGAGCACGGCTTTATGATGGAAGTAACAAATGAAACGCTTAAAGCAGTTGGCGTTGAAGGGATTCCGACGATTTATGTGTATAATAAAGCGGATATAGCAAACGTTCCTTATCCTGTTATTAGTGGTGATAATATTTGGATTTCAGCGAAGCAAGGGATTGGATTAGAAGAATTATTGCAAATGATACGTCAGCATATTTTCTCTGATTATGTAACATGTAAAATGCTCATTCCGTATGAACAAGGGAATATCGTTTCTTATTTAAATGAAAATGCCTCTGTCTATGAAACAGCGTATGAAGAAAATGGTACGCTGCTAACAATAGAGGTAAAAGAAGCGGATTACGCAAAATTCCAACAATATGTAATTAAATAATGAATAACATCATTGTTTTAAAAGCATGCTAGAAGCACTTCGTGTTTCTAGCATGCTTTTTTGTAATCGAAAAAGCGAATTTGCATCGCTGTGAATGAAATTATAGATAATACTAGTTTTTTTGTTTAAAAAGTAAAAAATCTGACTATAAAATATTTTAGAATAATTTCAAGGTAGTTTATAATTCAGTAGATATTTAAGAATCAGAAAACTTAAGAATATCAATGGATTTTGCACAATTCTATGGAAATCATTCTGAATTTAAAGAAAATGTGTAAAATTCCAACATTTTTTAAAACTCTTGAAAAAGTTTTTAAAACGCTTTAGTATGGTGAAATAAAGTTTTTATCCTTACTATTGGGTAATAATATTATTATCGGATAATGAAATCGGGAGAGGATATTTTTATGTCTACTAAAGATGAAATTGTAAAATCCGTCCCTCAAAATGGCTTTGTCGGACACCCTAAAGGGCTCTTTACATTATTTTTCACTGAATTTTGGGAACGATTCTCATACTACGGTATGCGAGCAATTCTGATCTTCTTTATGTATTATGAATTGCACGAAGGCGGTCTAGGTTTAGAAGAAGGAACAGCGCACTCCATTATGGCTATCTACGGATCAATGGTATACATGTCCGGGATACTCGGTGGTTGGGTTGCTGACCGAATACTAGGTACACGTAGAACCATTTTCTATGGTGGCGTATTCATTATGTTGGGCCATTTACTGCTAGCGTTACCTGGTGGCGTAAGCATGTTATTTACTTCGATGGCATTTATTGTCATTGGGACAGGCTTATTAAAACCGAACATTTCAAGCATTGTCGGAGATATTTATGCTGAAACAGATAGTCGCCGTGATGCAGGTTTCTCAATTTTCTACATGGGTATTAATATGGGTTCATTCCTTGCACCTTTAATTGTCGGAACAATTGGACAAAAGTATAATTTCCACCTAGGCTTTGGTCTAGCAGGGATCGGAATGTTTGTTGGTTTAATTATTTATAAATTAACAGAGAAAAAATATTTAGGGATAGCAGGGTTACAAGTAAACAACCCATTAATGCCTGAAGAACGTAAAAAAGTCTTTACACGATTTGGGATTATAGCTCTACTTATTATTATTGTTGGGGCAATTGGTATTAAAACTGGTGTACTAACAATGAATGTTTTCAGTTTAATTATTACGACGCTAGGTGTATTAATTCCAACGGTGTTCTTTATTTATATGTATCGCAGTGAGAAAACAACGAAGGATGAGAAGTCTCGCATACTCGCTTATATTCCTTTGTTTATATCAGCTGTAATGTTTTGGGCAATCCAAGAACAAGGGGCAACTATTTTAGCAACGTTTGCAGATAAACGTACACAATTAGATATTGGTGGTTTCCATATTCAATCTTCTTGGTTCCAATCGTTAAACCCTTTATTCGTCGTTACGATGGCTCCGTTATTTGCTACGTTATGGTTGAAGTGGGGAGATAAACAACCATCTACACCACGTAAATTTGCTTATGCATTATTCTTTGCAGGATTGTCATTCGTAGTGATGATGCTTCCAGCGTATTTATCTGGTGGTTCAGATTTAGTAAGTCCATTGTGGTTAGTATTATCATTCTTTTTAGTTGTAGTTGGGGAGTTATTATTATCGCCAGTAGGTTTATCAGCTACTACAAAATTGGCTCCGAAGGCTTTTGCTGCACAAACGATGTCACTTTGGTTTTTAACAAGCGCAGCAGCGCAAGCAATCAACGCACAACTTGTAAAAGTCTATGAAGTGGTAAGTGAATTCACATACTTCGGTTTCTTAGGCACATTATCAATTGTTTTAGGAATAATAATATTAGTACTTTCGCCAATTATTTCAAAGGCGATGCGAGGTATTAACTAATAATAGGATGTAAGTGCAGTTATTCAAATAACTGTACTTGCATCTTTTTTGTATTTAGGTGCATTTGATATTAGTGTCTGTATTAACAAACCGAGGAGGTGGGCAATCATTCGTCAGAAAGTTGAAAGCTAGTGCCAGTAGAAACAAAAGTGATGGATAGAACGTCATAAAGCATCTAAACATTTAATGAAGAACCATTTTTATAATGCTAAAAGACTCGATGATTCTAATGACTCTAAGTATTTATTTTTTAGCGTATCATCAAAAGATTGGGATGACATTTTTTTAAAACGTATGCTATGTAAAGAAGTTGATCTCCGTTCCTGCTGGGCGACTCCTTGGGGATCAGCAATAGAGGAAAACCAACACGTTATGCGATGAGCCATTTATCTACCGTATTATGTAGTTAATTTGCTGAATGCGGGAATATGTTTTTTGTGTGAAAAGATTTCATTTTCGTTATAATAGTCTTAATAGTATGATAATTTAAGGGGTTGGGTGCTATGAAGGAAGCTTTAAGTCGTTTGAGGCCAAGATTAATGGAGATTTTCACGTATTTGCACGCGAATCCAGAAATAAGCTGGCATGAGGTAGAAACAACAAATTATATTTTTGATTTACTAACACGTGAAGGTTTTTCACCAATACGTTTTAAAAACAGTACAGGGCTTTATGTTGACGTAGGAAATGGCAATCCTAAAGTTGGTTTGCGTACGGATATGGATGCGTTATGGCAGGAAGTAGATGGTGATTTTCGCGCGAATCACTCCTGTGGCCATGACGGACATATGACGATGGCAATTGGTGCTCTATTACTTTTGAAAGAACTTGCTCCATCATTCGACGGTACAATTCGTGTGATTTTTCAACCTGCTGAAGAAAAAGGAACAGGTGCTTTATCTGTTTTAAAAGAAGGAATTATCGATGATTTAGACTTTTTATTTGGTGTCCATGTAAGACCTGTCCATGAGCTTGAAGACGGTACATATTGTGCCGCGTTACATCATGGAGCATCCCGATTGCTTGAGGGGGAAATCATTGGAGAAGATGCCCATGCTGCAAGACCGCATCTTGGCGTGAATGCGATTGAAGTAGGAGCAACTATTATCGAAGATTTAAGAACGATTCATACAGATCCAATGGTTCCTGTATCAGTTAAGATGACCAAATTCCAAGCAGGAGGGGAATCTGGCAATATTATTCCTGGATGTGCATCGTTCACCATTGATATACGAGCTCAACAAAATGATGTAATGGATGCACTTGCACAGGGAGTGAAAAGGGTGATTGATTCTTCCAAGGTCTTGCATAAAGTACAGATTGAAATACGTACAGTAGCAAATATTGTAGCTGCTGAGGTAGACCCAACTGCCCAGTATCTTATGGAGCAGGCAATCGTGCAAGCAACAGGGTTGTCGAATTTAAGAAAACCAGTTCATACACCTGGAGGAGAAGATTTTCATCACTATGCTGTTCAACGTCCGCATATAAAATCTACGATGTTAGGTTTAGGTTGTGGGCTAACACCAGGACTACATCATCCGAAGATGAAATTTAAGCAGGCGAGGCTTGTAACGGGGGTTGAAATCCTTACAAGAGCGGTATTGTTAGCATTGGAGTCGGGGAATACAAAGGAGGGGTCAGCATAATGTTAGAAAGAGTGCGTATTCAAAAAATAATGACACCTACAGAGATTGCAGAAGTACAAATTTTGAACGAAAGTATTTGGGGGAGTCAGGCTATTCCCTCGCATCAATTGTTAGCGGTTGTACAAAATGGTGGATTAGTCCTTGGGGCGTATTTAGACGAAAAGCTGATTGGCTTTAACTACTGCTTTGTTGGCTATCGACAAAGAAAAATGTATTTACACTCACACATGATTGGTGTTGAGAAAACATATCGTGAACAAGGTGTAGGTGAATTATTAAAGCATGCCCAGCAGGAATATGCAAAAGAACATGGGTTCCAGCTTGTAATTTGGCTATTTGATCCGCTAGAAGCATGTATGGCTAATTTATCATTTTTGAAGCTCAATGCCTTTAGTTTTCAATATGAAAACGATTATTATGGTCCGCTCAAGGATGATTTTAACGATGGGCTACCGTCAGATCGAATTGTTGTAGAATGGTGGATTGAACACGATCGAATGGAAGATTCCTTGGATGAACTGGAAGAAGGAGCTGAAGAAATTGTACCGTGGTCTTTAACGGTGGATGGCTTACCAGTGCTCGATATTGATGGTGAATTTCAGCGCGAGCAATTATATTATAAGGACGCCTATTTATTGCCCATTCCTCAATATTTACAAAAGATGAAAGTAGAGAGTCCTAAACTTGCAGAGGATTGGCGTTTTAAAGTTCGTACTATTTTAACGACATTGTTTGAGCAAAATTATGCGATTGTTCGAATGAAAAAGAACAAGGAATATGTTGATAGCTATCTATTAGTCAGACGCTCCTTATTAGCTTTATAATAAGGATAAGGAGTGAAATCTTGTGAAACTAAAACAGATTATAGTCAGACATATAAAAATGCCTATGAAAGCACCGTTTACAACGAGTTTTGGCACAATAGATGAAAAAGAACTCTTACTTATAGAAGCGATAGATCAATCAGGAACTATAGGATGGGGAGAAGCTGTGGCCTTTGTAGCGCCTTGGTATACAGAGGAGACATTAAAAACGACATGGCATATGCTTGAAGACTTCTTAATCCCCATCTTGTTACATAAAGAGGTTGGGCATCCAGATGAAGTTAGTGCTTTGTTTTCCTCTATTCGTCGTAATTGCATGGCGAAGTCCTCTATTGAAGGGGCTATATGGGATATTTACGCTCAACAAACGAAACAATCACTTGCTCAAGCGTTAGGCGGGGATAAGGAGCAAATAGAGGTAGGCGTTAGCGTAGGAATTCAATCTTCCGCAGAAGCATTAATTGATTTATTAAAAGGCCATGTAAATAAAGGCTATAAACGAGTAAAAGTGAAAATAAAACCTGGTCACGATGTAGAAGTTATTCGAGCTATTCGAGCTGAAATGCCAGATTTGCCATTGATGGTAGATGCTAATTCTGCTTATTCATTGAATGATATGGAAGTATTGCAGCAACTTGATGCATTTAATCTATTAATGATTGAGCAGCCATTAGCTGTAGATGATATTGTCGATCATGCAAAACTACAGCGAAAGTTAAAAACGCCTATTTGCTTAGATGAAAGCATCACCTCTTATGAAGATGCACGAAAAGCGATAGAGCTTGGTAGTTGTGGTGTTATTAATATAAAAATAGGACGTGTAGGCGGGTTAACAGAAGCAAGAAGAATTCATGATTTATGTAAGGAAAATGATATTCCTGTTTGGTGCGGCGGTATGTTAGAGGCAGGTATCGGACGAGCGCATAATATTGCATTAACGTCGCTCTCTAATTTTGTATTGCCTGGGGATACTGCAGGCTCTAGTCATTATTGGTATGAGGATATCATTACACCTGAAGTAATTGTAGAGGATGGTTATATTCGTGTGCCACAAACGGCCGGAATTGGATATACACCTAATATGATGGTAATTGATAAGTTAACAATCAGTAAGAAGGTCTATCAATAATAGGTTCATCACCAAATGTTGTGGATGACTTTTGGTAAAACGTCTACTATGTAAATAAGTTGATCTTCGTTACGGCTGGGCGACTCCTTGGGGATTAGCGATTGGAGGAACGAAGGCTAAAACCATCACGTCCTGTGATAACGCCTTCGTGACGGAAATCAACCACATGTTTTGGTGATGATCCCAATAATAGGATAAACAGGGAGAGAACTGATTGAAAAAAAGTTTGCAAATCGGTGGTGCCTATGTAGGAATTATCGTTGGTGCGGGGTTTGCATCAGGACAGGAAATCGTACTATATTTTACGAGTTATGGCTTTCAAGGAATATATGGTGCACTTATTGCTACATTTGGATTTGCTTTAGTAGGAATGTGCATTGCTCAAATTAGCTCAAGGTTGCGTACGACATCGCACAAGGATTTAATTTATCAAATTTCAGGTAATGCTGTAGGTTTGGTGATGGATTATTTACTGTCGCTCTTCTTATTCGGTGTAGCGGTAATCATGTTTGCAGGAGCAGGTGCTACGTTTCATCAAATGTTTGGACTACCAGTTTGGCTAGGAAGCATCTGTATGATTGTACTTACTATCGCGACAGTTATGATGGATGTGAAGAGTATCATAAACGTTATTGCTGTAGCTACACCCTATCTGCTAGCAATTGTCTCGATAATAGCTATCTATTCATTAGCAACGATGGATTTAACCTTTGTCGAACAAGCTGTTATCGCACGACAAGCACAGGTAAGTTCTAAAAGCTGGTGGGTTACTGCTTTACTGTATTTGTCTTTTAATATCGGTGTGTGTTTTTCACTTTTAACTGTTATGTGTGGATCTATTCGCAATGAAAAAGTGGCAGGGATGGGAGGCATTATTGGGGGGATTTTGCTTGGAGCTTTAATTCTGCTTATTAACCTGTCTCTTCTTGCAAAAATGAATGAAATCGTTGGCGTAGATATACCGATGCTAGCTTTAGCAAATGAAATTCATCCTCAAATCGGTCTGCTGATGTCCATCTCCTTATTAGGGATGATTTATAATACAGCAGTGGGGATGTTCTATTCATTTATGGTAAGATTTTCAAAACCTAATAAGGCCAGTTTTAAGGTAACTGCCGTTTTTATTGGTGGTTTGGGCTTTTTAGCAAGTCTTGCTGGTTTTACGACGCTTGTAGCCAAGCTATATGCTGTGATGGGATATGTCGGTTTTATATTAATCGTTTTAATTATTTTTGCATGGCTAAAGGGCGTTCGACGAATAGTTTAACTTCTTTCAGCAATTATTTTCTGTAGCGAAAGCAAAGCGTCAGCTACAAGTGTTTTATGTAACGTAAGTGAAACGGCAGTTACAAGTGTTTTATGTAACGTAAGTGAGACGGCAGTTACAAGTGTCTTATGTAACGTAAGTGAAACGGCAGTTACAAGTGTCTTTTGTACCGAAAGCATAGCGACAGGTACAGAAGTCTCCCGCTTCTATAGGTGGTGAGATGAATGCGGTTTTAAGTCATTTTTCAGTAGGTGTCCAAACTTCCGCTGAAAGAGAGGAACTCAGTCTAAGAACGCCACGTCCTGTGGCAATTTATCTGTCGCTTCGCTTTCGCACAGACAAAACACCTTGCTGCCGCTACGTTAACACTGCGCTTTCACACAAAAAACATCTGTTGCTGCCGCTACGTTAACACTGCGCTTTCGCACAAAAAACATCTGTTGCTGCCGCTACGTTAACACTGCGCTTTCGCACAAAAAACATCTGCTGGCCTAAGCACAAAGCCGATTCCGGACGCAATTATGCCGAGGCATAATTGATTTAATAAGGTGGTTGAGAAAAATTAGTATTTTATTCTCAATTACCTTTTTATTTGTGTGAAAAATGTAGAGATAATTAACTTCGGAAGTAATACAAAATGCAAATATTCTGTTGGGAATGCTCGTTTTTTAAGGATTTGCAAATAAAACGAGAATAATTCTCAGTCGAAGGTTGACTGAGAATGGAAACACGCTTATAATGAGAATCGTGAGTAATGATAATGATTTTCAATAAGTGTTACGAGCAAAAATGAATCTACCGGGGATTACAATGAAAAAAAGATATCTTTTAACAGCAACTGTTGTGCTGTCTATAGTTTCACTATTTATCGGGGTAGTTGATATAAAACCGAGTGATCTATTAGACTTCGAATCAGAAGAAACTAGACTATTTTTTATTAGTCGTATACCGAGACTTGTAGCAATTTTGTTAGCAGGTGCAGGTATGAGTATTGCTGGTTTAATTATGCAAAGCTTAAGTAGGAATAAGTTCGTGTCACCAACGACAGCAGGTACGTTAGATGCTACAAAGTTGGGGATATTAATTTCGATGATGTTTTTCACAAATGTCTCGTACTTTCAAAAAATTTCCTTCGCTTTCATATTTGCTTTAGCCGGCACATTATTGTTTATGCAAATATTAAATCGAATAAAATTTAAAGATGCGATCTTTATACCGCTTATTGGCTTAATGTTTGGGAATATCCTTTCTTCCATTACAACGTTCTTTGCGTATAAGGCGGATATTATCCAAAACATTTCTGCATGGTTACAGGGAGATTTCTCATTAATGATGAAAGGTCGTTATGAGCTTTTATACATAAGTGTACCCGTGCTGATTTTAGCTTACATTTATGCGAATCGTTTCACAGTGGCAGGAATGGGTGAGGATTTTGCAAAAAATCTTGGTCTTTCCTATAAATTCGTTGTGAATTTAGGTTTAGTGTTAGTAGCACTTATTTCGACGACGGTGGTGCTAACAGTTGGTGTGATACCGTTCCTTGGTTTAATCATTCCAAATATAGTTTCGCTGTTCAAAGGGGATAACCTTGCTAAGACATTGCCTCATACAGCATTACTAGGTATGTCGTTCTTATTATTCTGCGACATTATAGGGCGTGTACTGATTTTCCCTTATGAAATTCCGATTAGTATGACTGTCGGGGTCATCGGAAGTGCGATCTTCCTAATTATGTTGTTTAGGGGGAAAGCATATGCGTAACCGTACAAAAATGTTGATTTTACTAGGTCTTGCAGTAATTTCTATCTTACTGTATGTATTTTATGAACTTAATGGTAACTATCATTATGCGTTTCCACGCCGCCTTATTAAAGTGGTAGCGATGTCGTTAACAGGGATTGCGATTGCTTATTCAACTGTAGTCTTCCAAACGATTACACATAACCGTATTTTAACGCCAAGTGTAATGGGACTTGATGCATTATATATGATGGTTCAAACGTTCATCTTTTACTTTTTTGGCTCTATGTCGATATTCGTTATTAATGCCAAATACAATTTCTTACTAGCTGTTTTAGCTATGGTTGTCTTTGCGGTGATTTTTTATCGTGTATTGTTCAAAGAAGGAAAACGTCCGATTTATTTCTTGCTGCTTGTCGGTATGATTGTCGGAACATTTTTAGGAAGCGTAACTACGTTCTTCCAAGTGTTAATAGACCCGAATGAGTTTTTAAGCTTACAAAGTAAAATGTTTGCAAGCTTCAACAATGTCAATTCAGATTTAGTATGGCTTGCAGCTGTTGTCATCATCATTACCTTTATTTATGGCTGGCGTCATATAAACCAATTAGACGTAATGTCTCTTGGACGTGATACAGCAATTAACTTAGGGGTACCATATGACAAGCTTGTACAGCGAATGCTCATATTATCTTCGGTGTTAATTGCCGTTTCTACAGCTCTTGTTGGGCCTATTACGTTCTTTGGCTTAATCGTGGCAAATTTATCGTATCAATTTTTCAAGACGTACAAGCACTCTGTGATAATTGCAGGTTCTTGTGTCATGAGTATTGTAGCTTTAGTCGGTGGACAGTGGATAGTCGAACGTATTTTTAATTTCGATACAACACTAAGCGTTATTATAAACTTCGTAGGTGGCGTGTATTTCATCTACTTATTATTGAAGGAAAGTAGGTCAGCAGGATGATCCAAGTAAAAGAAATCTCTAAGTATTTTGGGAAAAAACCGGTCATTCAAGATGTTAGTGTCGACGTTGCACCAGGGAAAATTACGTCTTTTATTGGACCAAATGGTGCAGGTAAATCAACATTGCTTTCAATGGTAAGCCGTTTACTTAATGCAGACACTGGAGAAGTATTACTCGATAAATCAGATGTACGTCGTTGGAAATCGGATGATTTTGCGAAGCGAATATCAATTTTAAAACAGTCCAATTATATGAATGTACGTCTAACAATTCGTGAGCTTGTTTCATTTGGGCGTTTCCCTTATTCGAAAGGAAATTTGAAGCCTGAGGATGAGCTAAAGATAGATGAAGCAATTCAATATATGAATTTAGATGATATTCAGCACAATTATTTGGATGAATTATCGGGTGGTCAACGTCAACGTGCATTTATCGCTATGGTTATTGCACAAGACACAGACTATATTTTGCTTGATGAGCCGCTCAACAATTTAGATATGAAGCATTCTGTGCAAATCATGAAAATTTTGCGGAAGCTCGTTGATGAGCTGGGGAAAACAGTTGTCATCGTATTACATGATATTAACTTTGCTTCCGTATACTCTGATCATATTGTCGCATTAAAAAATGGACGTGTTGTCAAAGACGGTCCAACAAATGACATCATCAACTCTGATGCGCTTAAGGAAATCTATGATATGGATATCCCTGTTCAAGAACAGGACGGCTGTCGCATTTGCGTGTATTTTAACTCTTAAAAAATAATAGATGGAAATGTCCACCTAAAAAATAAATCTTAAAGGAGCAATTTTACAATGAAGAATTGGAAATTACTTACTGTTTTAATGGCAATGATGCTATTGGTATTAGCTGCTTGCGGCTCAAAGGATGATACTAAAAAAGAGGATACAGATTCTAAAACTGATAGTAAGTCTGCTGAAGAGCAAAAAGGAGAAGCTACTGCTTACCCACTAACAATCCCAGCTATCAAAGATGGTGAAGATACTTTTAAAGAAGTAACTCTTGATAAAATGCCTGAAAATATTGTTGTATTCGACTATGGTTTCCTTGATACTTTAGATGCTTTAGGTGTTAAAGTTGCAGGTCTACCGCAAAAATCAGTTCCTAACTACTTAAGCAAATATACTGATAAAAATTACGTAAATGTTGGTTCTTTAAAAGAGCCTGATTTTGAAGCAATCTCTGCTCTGAATCCAGACATTATTTTCATCTCTGGTCGTCAAGCATCAGCTTACGATGAATTATCTAAAATTGCGCCAACTATATTTGTAGGTGTAGACGATCAAAATTTCATGGAATCATTTAAAGAAAAAACAGAATTAGCTGGTAAGATTTTTGGTAAAGAAAAAGAAGCTGCTGATGCATTTGCTGCATACGAATCAAAAGTAGAAGAAGTTAAAGCTAAAACAGCTTCAGCTAAAGAAAAAGCTTTAATCGTTTTAGCAAATGAAGGTTCATTATCTGCATATGGTCCTGGTTCACGTTTCGGTGTCATTCATGATGTATATGGCGTGAAAGCTGCTGATGAAAAAATTGAAGTTTCTACACACGGTGCAAACGCATCATTTGAATATGTACGTGACACAAACCCAGATATTTTATTCGTAGTTGACCGTGATGCTGCTGTAAATCCAGAAGGTGAGTCAGGTACAAAAGCTGCAATTGAAAACGAAATCGTTGGTGCTACTAACGCTGCGAAAAATGGTAAGATCGTTTATTTAGATCCACAAGTTTGGTATTTATCTGGTGGCGGTTTAACTTCTGAAACTCAAAAAGTAGAAGATGTTCTTAAGGTGTTTAACTAATATGTTTGTACAAATTAAACGTATTGTTGTTACGGAAGGGAATTCGGATAAAGTTGTTGAGCGCTTTGGCGCCAAAAAAGATGGTCCATCATTGCTTGAACAACAGCTAGGCTTTATTGATAAGCAAGTACTTGTAAAAAAAGTACGACGTGGTGATGAAGAAGTGCTAATTGTGGTTCGATGGGAATCAGAAGAGGCATGGAAAAATTGGGAGAAGAGCCCTGAGCATATTGCTGGTCATAAAGCAAATGCTGGTAAACCGAAGCCCGATCACATTATCGAAAGCGGACAAGAAGTTTATTATGTAAAAGGTTAATAATTTAGAGGTGTCTCAAAGTTCATTTGAGGCACCTGTTTTATTATGAAAAGAACATCAAGCTTCGCGTTGTCCCGTAGAAATAAAATGATAGATAGCAGAGCGAAGGTGGATAGAGGAGCCAAAATGATGGTTAGAAAGGTCAGAACGGCGGAAAGAATGGCTAGAGTAGCATAGAAGACAGACCGACGGAAAGAATCATCAAGGACCTAATAGAACTATTAAAATGGCATATAGAACGATATTAAGGAAGAAGGGCAGGGCACATATCTATAACAGTGCCATACCCAGTCTAGTATTAATGTTTAATGGACGCTTTATTCCATGCATTAAATGCTGTAGTAATATTAAAAGAAATACCATTGTCACTAATGGCAACCTCTGTAAAATTGGGAGTTGATTGTTTGGATGCCCAATTTGCTTCATTTACAGCAGTAAATTTCCCTAAAGAGGACGTTTCCGTTTCTAATTTTGAATTATGGAGATAAACAGGTATACCGAGTTTTTCTTCAATTTTAACAGCATTTTCAATAGAGGAAGTACTAGAGAAATTGCCTCTTGCATTTATAATACTAAAGCTTGGTGACGTATAAATAATAGGTGTATGTATGTTTAATCCAGAGGTAAATGAACTTACTAAAGACAACATAGACTGACCTTCTTCAGATAGTCTTATAATTCTATATTGTTTAATTAAAGTGTCCAGCTTTTGCTGAAAAGTATCCTCGAATCCGGGAGTATTGCAAATGAAATTTGAAAATGTAGATTTGCTTTTATACTCTGCTAATGTTTCTTGAAAAGCCCGTTGCTCGGCATCAATAATTATTTGCTCAATATATTGCTGTTCTTTCGAAGGTCTTTTAATAGTGATTTCTTCTTCAGACACAAAAATTGCACAGGAAAAATTAACTGTAAGTATTAAAATGTTTTCATTTACTTCATTTTTCACTTCAATCACTCCCAGTGTTTCGAGAATTTCCTTGTTAATAGATTAAAAGTTTCCTATATAAAATGGCTCATTACGATAACGTAAGTGATTTCCGATCTGAACTGTACTCCCCAATCACCTTATATACATAGCATACGGTCTCGTTTCTTTTTGGCGATGAACCATATAACTTTGAATTAATGAAAGAATAGTGTACGAACAAAATGCAAATTTATCTAAGCTTAATTTAAGCGTAACATCAGTGAGGACGCCATTTCAAGGGTGAGTTTACGCCAAAAAATGGCGGTTAATAATATAACACCGCCACGTATTTCACTATTTCTCAACAAAAAAATGGCGTGCTTACCACAAATAACGCCACTTTTTGGCGGTATTTGTGGTAATGTTAAATATTACCTTTATATTTCGGTGTCTAGTATTATTTCCCATTAATCTGTATACTATTTAATAACATACTTGGGTGGAGGAGAGGACTATTGCAGGAGCTTGACGTACAGATTAATGAATCATTAGACATTCTAATTGAGAACGAGACATTGATAAGTCATGAACTACGGTCAATGCTAAAAATTTTTAAGGAAGAAAAAAAAGCAGTTGGCTATTCATTTGGTAAGCTCTGTTATTGGCATTATGAAGCATTTACAGATTGTTTGAACGAGGACATCTATAAAGTTGCTGCAGCTATCGAATTTTTAATTTTATCTTTTGATATAATCGATGACTTGCAGGATAAAGATTCAGACTACAGTTGGACTAAAACACCTGAATTATCATTAAATGTAGCTTTAGCTATGCTAGTGATGGCTTCTAGAACTATACGTGAGACTTCCTTTGAACACAAAAGTGCAGCTATTCAAATACTAGAGGATTATGCATTACGAAGTATAAACGGTCAGCAATTAGATTTACTTAATACTTGTAGCGATGAGCAATCATATTTACACATGATTGAACAAAAGTCAGGTTCTTTAACAGCAATGAGTTGCTTAATTGGTGAAGTACTTGCAAGAGGCGAGACATCTTCTGAGGTTGAGGAGTATGGGGAATACATAGGTATTATCCAACAAATTAAAAACGATATTCAAAGTTTAAAAACTTGGGGACCTAAAAATGATCTGCTAAATAAAAGATACTCATTGCCTATTATTTATCTTTTATCACAGAAAAATGATGTTTCAAAGTCTGTTATAAGCTATTATAATGATGATATAGATGCATTTTTGGATAATAACGCTACAGAAAACGAGTTGACAAATGGTGGCGCAATACGTTATGCAGTTACTATGAAGAATGTTTACAAGTTTAAAGCATTAAATAATCTTGAAAATGTGATTATAAACGAATTAGGTAAAGACTACTTAAAAAAACTAATGAAATGAGGAGAGATATGTATGATGAATTTAATTCAATATCTAGAAAAAAAACCAGACCTAGTTGCTCTATTAAAATCACAAAAAGCATCATTAATTGGAATTTCGTCTATGGAACAAAAAGCAATTTTAGATGCATATAGTAGTGAAGTAGAGTTGGAAAGTACAGCTTGGTTATAAAATCGTTGAGTAGTAAGTTATTTTGGCGTGCTATAATGCTCTATTTAGTGATTGGTCTTTATCTAAATTATGCGAATTATAGCGCGCCATTATTAAACATTGAGGTAGAAAAAGAGAATGGCAAGTGGGGAGTAACGCAACCTTACTATAAAGACTGGACTGAATGGAAGAATATTTCACCAGCTGATGTTATTTTAAGAGTAGATAATGTGCCAATGGATCATCTAAATCAGTTGAAATATAAATCTATGATAGTAGCTGCTAATAAAATAACAATAATGAAGCCAAATGGAGAAATAAAAGACATACATATTAAGCATTTGGATATACCCAGCCAACTTTACTATATATTACTATTTCCAGCTTGTTATTATTTATTAACCCTATTCATCACCATATATCTACATTTTAATCGAAAAAATACAAACCTTACTAACTTACTTATTTTTTTTATGTTAACTGTTTCATTGGCTTATGTAAGCAGTGGAGTATCTAGTAGAGTAAATGGAATTGGGATAATAGTAAATCGTAGTAGTATGGTATTATGTTTAGCTATATTATTACATTTTTTAAGAGATTATTATTCATTTGTAAAAATAAAATGGCTGTTTACAAACAATATCAAATTCTTTTATATATTCCCTGTAATCGCCTTTTCACTGAGCTGTATTATTATTTTCCATCCTGCTTCTTATTATTTTCTTTCTGAAGTAGTGTTAGTCCTTTTCTTTATTCTCCTTATTATTATTCTTAGTATTTTATTACTAAGCTATTTCAAATATAAATCACCTCAGTTGAAAATATTGTTATGTAGTATATTGATACCGTTTCTGCCATTTCTTTTTTTATATTCACTCCCTAAAATTTTTTTTGATACGTATATTCTTTCAGGTGAAATCTGCTCTTTATTTTTATTGCTTATTCCTTTTAGCTTTATCTTTACACAGGTAGCAGATCGATTATTTGATATTGAATACCATATTACAAGACTTCGTTATTATGTAATTTTTTCATTGATATTTACTTTATGGTTTATAGTTGGTTTGTATTCGATTGTAGGAAAATATTTAACTATACCCGTAATAACAGGTGTTTCTTTCTTTACTTTTACATCGTTAGTTGTTCTTTTTTACATAAAAGAGAAGGTAGATTATCGAAAACGAAAAATTTTATTTTCGACAAAAGGGGATTATATACATCAGCTATACACTGCTGTAGATAGGATTGGCAAAACGGTTAAAATAGATGAGCTTCTAGAGAAGTTTGCTCAAGAGGTTTCATTACATCTTGAGCTAGAGCATGTATTTGTATTAACCTATAACTATGATACAAATCAATTTACTTCAACGGTTGAGGGAAGGCTTTCAATTAATCCAGCGTTAATAGAGGATTTAAAATTAGGAGAAATACGGAGAATTGACAAAGTCTACTTAGCCTTCCTCCATCAAGATGCTCATTATAAAAGAGCTTTAGTATTGGGACATAATAATTCAATTCATTTAAAAGATGAAGAGCTTCTATGGCTTGAATTGTTCTTATTATATGTAAACAATTTTATTGAAAATACAAAGCTGGTAGAAGAACTGTTAGAGGAACTAAAGCATATGAGGCAAGCAGATGATAGTCAGCTACCTTGGCTCAACAAGTTATTATGGTTAAGATTTGAAGAGGAAAAATACCAATTAGCTCAAGAATTACATGATACAAATTTGCAAGAGCAGCTCCATATTGCCCGGGAGGTTGATGTCCTAGTCAATATGAAGAATGCACCAGATATCCAGCCAAAACTTGCGAAAATTCATCAGCAGATGGTTACATCTTTACATGATTTAAGAGGTTATTGTGAAAATTTGAAGCCCCCATTATTAGATACACTAGGGTTAAACGCTGCATTAGAAAAGCTAATTCGCAAAGTAATAGAAAGATCTAGTTTTGTGTTAATTTATACGATAGATCGTCTTTATTTAGAGGATGAGCGTATGAATTTAATGATTTATCGATTATTTCAAGAATTACTCAACAATGCTTTAAAACATTCCTATGCAACAACAGTCGAAATTCATTTGCAGGAAATGGACGATGGTTTCGAAATCATCTATAAGGATGATGGTGTGGGCTGTAATATTGATGATATTATTATCGCAGATTCGATGGGAATTCAAGGTATGCAAGAGCGTGTAAAGGCCTTTAACGGGCAGTTTTACATCGATACACAGGTTAATGAGGGAATGTCTATTAGAATTACAGTTAAAGAAGGAAGTGATACACTTGATTACGATGCTCATAGTGGATGATCACCCTATTGTTTTAGAGGGAACAAAAAATTTATTTCAAGAAAATGAAGATATTATAGTTGATACAGAAAGTGATGCAACTCATGTCATACAGAGAATTAAAAACAAACCATATGATATTTACTTAATTGATATAAATATGCCGTTAGAAAATGGCATTAATTTAGGACGAAACATTAAAGCAATCCAGTCAAATGCTTCAATTATCCTTTATACTGGTGATGATATTACTGATTATTATCCACTTATTTTAGAACGGAAAATAGAAGGTATTTTAGCTAAAACAGCATCTAAGGAACAAATTTTACGAACTGTTCGAGCCATTGCAAATGGTGAAATTGTTTTACCTCAAAATTTCTTGGATTTTCTCGATAATAAATTTAAATTGCAAGATGCAAAACTCGATATTCACTTAAATGAAAAAGAAAAGAAAATTTTAAGACTAATTGCAGAAGGACATACGAATAAAGCGATTGCTATAGAATTAAATATTCCTCAGCGAACAACTGAAAGATATTTAACTCAGCTGTTTTCTTTATTGAATGTAGATTCACGGACAGAGGCTGTAAATCTTGCAGAAAGAATGAATTTACTATAGATTGTCTGTATGCTATACTTATTTTCGTTGGTATATTTTTCAATAAAAAGGGAGAGTTTAGGTGGTTTTTTAATACCATATTTTAACTTGGTTAATTATACCTAAATTCCGATTCTAAATACCTGTAATTTTCGTGCAACACCGCCAAACTTTGGCGGTGTTTTTTATATGTCCGCCAAATCACGCCAAAAATTGAGGTAAAGACCGCCAAAAAATTGGCGTAAACCCAACGTTGAAATGTCGGTATAAGTACTGGTACGCTTAAGATAATCGTGGTTAAGTAGATTTGCTATAGTAAGTATTACTATATAAGATTTCGTTTAAAATAAGAGCCTGACTATCTATGAATAAAGTAGAGATTGTAGATTTTTTTAAAGTTACTAGCTAGTCAACATACTTCACCATAAAACTTTATATAAAGGTAGGCGTGTATTTTGAAAGTAGAACTTGAAAACTTATTTTCTATAGATGAATCTAGTCAAGATCAAGTCATTAAAGTTTATAATCGCTATGGTATTTTTATCGGTGCACCTGAAATAAGAAAAAGAAAATTAAAGGCATCATTCAATCCTATTTTTACATTAAATGAAGATGTCACATATGAACATGTAGCAGCACTATATAAATCATTGGAACACGAATTAGGAATTGTTTCAATCGGAGAACGTTTTTACTTTGACTTTTCAGATTACGAATATGAGCAAGCACCATTGTTCACATTAAACTCAACAGGTAACTCACCTGATATGTTTATAGATGATAAAGGAACTTTATTTTCTATAAGCACCCATTGCCAGCATTGCGGACTAATGGAAAAAGAGCAACTTTCTCCATTAGTGATAGATACAACAGAAATGAAAGACCGTCATCTAGTTCATGTGAACGGATATTGGGTTGCTTCTCAGGAATTAGTGACTTTAATGAAGCAAGAGGATATTAAAGGCTATGAACTTTTAGAGGTTATTCATCAAGGACCGGAAGAAGGGAAGCAAAAAGCTTTTCAAATTTTTCCGACACAAGTATTACCAGAATGCAGCACTGAAAGAGTTAAATTGTATTTTGCGACAGAACAACCGCCATGTCGTTGCGGATTAAGTGGAGTAATCAATGGTCCGGATATTTACAAGCGTAAAGATTTAACCAATATAAAAAATGATGTATTCTTCTCAGCAGAATGGAGCCATGACGGAAGATATTTATATCGAAAAACTTTGTTCAGTAGAAAGTTTAGAGAATTAATTATTAAAAACAATATATCTCGTGAGGTAAGAGGAGAGAAGGATAAAAACTTCGGGCCAAAAGATTGGTTATTCGATCCAGTACTATTAAAATAATTCAGACTGAAGATGAGGAAGTGTATATTTTGTTTAGAAAAATAATACCTATCGTTGCAATTTTATTTATCGTTGCATTAGCTCTTTCAAATTATTTTAATAAAGCAGAAGTAAAAACATTTGTCATTCCCCAGGAAAGAGGGGGCAAATTGGGTTAGTTCTCGGGCATTTACGGGCAATTAACCTTGTGCTTAACTTTACGTTCGGAGTTTTACATGGGATAAAAAGCAAATTCACCTCTAACTGACTTAAATATGATATGATGTGAAAAATATAACAGCATATAGTTTTGAGGTGAAGTATTATATGAAAAAATGGGCTTATCCTTTAGCGGTATTAACGCTCATTATCTTTTTTGTATTACGAGTTACTTTTCAAAGTAAATTAATCAATACTTTTGATACAAATATGGCTGATTTATTTTTCGGTAATCATTTTATAGAATTTTTTCACTATATAGGTGAACCGGCATTTGTAGTGTCTGTAGCTATAGTCTTAATAGTATATTTAGCATGGAAGGTAAAAAATAACCGAGGTATACTTTTTGTTTTGTTAACAATTGCAGGTGGGAATGTACTTAACCAATTATTGAAAAAATGGGTACACCGACCAAGACCTGAGATTGAAGATCAATTAACATCCTTTAGCTTTCCATCTGGACATGCTATGACCGGTATCTTGTATTTATTTACAATAGCCTATATTTTTTCGGAAAACAATAGCAAGGGACGTAAGACATTGCTTTGGCTTGGGGCAATTATTCTAACCGTACTTATTGGTTTGTCTCGAGTTGCTGGAGCCCGTCATTTTGCTTCAGATGTATTGGCCGGATGGAGTATCGGTTATACGTGGTTTATCATTTGTGTTATTTGGTATGAACGTAGAAAGAGACTTTTTAAGGCGAAAAATAAATCATGAATTTGGAAAGGGAGCCACCTTATTAGGAGGCTCCTTTTGTTATGTCATCTATATAAGTTGATTGGAGTGGTGACTAGGCGACTCCTTCGTGTTGGCCCGAGATCCTACAGCGAAGCGACAGCAACAACAAAAGCGGCTCATCGGACGCCCCCAGGAAAGCACCCAGTAGGAACGGAAATCAACCACACGTTAGGGTGATGAGTTTTTTTAATTTTTTCAATTACATTGAAACAGCCTTTTCTACTTCCATAAGCTTTTTTACAACTTCTAAGCAATCATAGAATGTTTCAAAGGGCTCATAAGGGAGATGGAGGTCTTTACAGCGTTTAATAAGATGATCCCTAGCAAGTACTAAATCTGCCTGTTTTGCTGCCTCAAAATCAGAAAGTGAATCTCCAATCACGATTTTAAAATGATTGCTCTGTGTAACTTTTCGCATAACGCTTGGCTTGCAGCAACCACAACCCTGTGTCTCAAATTTCGCACATTCTTCATCACAGCTATTTGGAAAGATGAGCTTAATGTGCTGTCCTGAAAAATCAGCGCTGTTACAATATATACCAGAAAATGGACCGTATTTTTTTAATAGTGGCTTAATGAAAAAATCGACACCCCCACTAACAATATAAAACGGAATATGTTTCTCTTGTGCAAAACGAACGAAATCGCCAAACCCCTCACGTACAATAGCCGTATCCAATAAATATTGGATCACAGCATCCTTTTGTTTAGTCGATAATAGCTCGAACATTGCTGAAACGCCATCTTTAAAGGTTATAGTTTGTTCCATCATTGCTTTAGCAATTTTCTCAGATTCCTCTGGAATGAATTGAGTCATTAGAGAGACGATATTATCTGTTTCTGTTATAGTGCCATCAAAATCACAGAAAATAATTGGTTTCAAGCTACTTCCTCCTTCAAGAAAAAACGTCTACTTTTGCAGTAGACGTCCAAATTTTACCTTTACACCATTTTCATCGGCTTTTGTTAAGATAATTTGATGATCTGGAAATTGATTTTTCATGGTATTTACGAAATCTTGCGCAATAGCAGTAGGGATGATGGAAATCAGTGTTGGTCCAGCACCGCTTAAAGCCGTCCCAAATGCCCCATTAGCCTTTGCGGCTACATGAATTTCTGTATATTGTGGAATTAAATTGGCGCGGAAAGGTTCATGGAATAAATCAGCTTCCATATAACGACCTGCACGCTCAAAATCATGAACCATTAATGATGCTGCTAGCATATTTGCATTTGCAGAGGCCCTCACTGCATATGCACGGTCAAATTGTTCTGGTAAAACAGACCGAGATTCACTTGTTTTTAGTTCGACATCGGGCACATACACAACAAAGGAAGCATCTATATCATTGACATGAAATGTATCAACAACGCCATTTTCATTCATTGAGGAAATTGTTAATCCCCCTAATACCGAGGCTGTTGCATTGTCTGGATGACCTTCGATTTGTGAGGATAAATTGAGTTTATCCTGTACAGTTAAGCCTAGGTCACAGACTTGGTTAGCTAGTTCAATTCCTGCAACGATGACTGCTGCACTACTTCCCAAACCACGGGCTAATGGAAGCTCACTTGCCATTTCAACACGGCAAGCAGGTAGCTGCTTACCGTATTGATCCGCAATATTTTTGGCAATCACGTATAGTAAGTGCTCTTCCAGCTCAAACTCTTTAGGACCATTATCATCGAGGTGGATAATTTCCCAACTATCCTGTAAAGTCACGGTTAACTTTAAGTAAAGAGATAAGCTAAGCCCTATTGAATCAAAGCCAGGGCCTAGATTGGCTGTGCTTCCAGGAACCGTGATTTCCCACATGTTACTCATAGTACGCCCTCGATGTATTTTCGAATTTCTTCTTCATCGTTTTTAAGTGAGACAACATCTACAGTTGAGACATTCATTGCAGTATCAGGATCTTTCAATCCATTACCCGTGAAAATTGTCACAACTTTAGAGCCCTTGGCAATCTTGCCATTTTCAACGGATTTAATAA
Organism: Lysinibacillus sp. NPDC093190; assembly: GCF_050280425.1. NCBI lineage: Bacteria > Bacillati > Bacillota > Bacilli > Caryophanales > Bacillaceae > Lysinibacillus > Lysinibacillus sp. NPDC093190. The sequence continues at coordinate 182,138 of NZ_JBNNVG010000003.1, forward strand.
CGCCTGCTAATGATGCAGCTGAACCTGGTTCAACGAAAATTCCTTCAGTGCCAGCGATTAATTTGTAAGCAGCTAAAATTTCTTCGTCTGTAACCGAATCAATAATTCCACCAGACTCATCGCGAGCTGCTTCTGCAAATTTCCAGCTTGCAGGATTGCCGATACGAATAGCTGTCGCCACTGTCTCAGGATTAGCAATAGGTTCACCTTTTACAATTGCTGCTGCACCTTCAGCTTCAAAGCCGAACATCTTTGGTAAACCAGAGCCTTTTGCAGCATCATATTCTTTAAAGCCTTTCCAATACGCAGTAATGTTACCTGCGTTACCAACAGGGATACAAAGATAATCTGGAGCTGTTCCTAAAGCATCTACAATTTCAAATGATGCCGTTTTTTGCCCCTCGATGCGGTATGGATTAACAGAGTTTACAAGTGCGACTGGAGTTGTTTCACTTACTTGACGAACAATATTTAATGCATCATCAAAATTACCGTCGATTTCGATAATCTTTGCACCATACATTGTCGCTTGGGCTAGTTTACCAAGGGCCACTTTTCCTTTAGGGATAACGACTATGGACTGGATTCCAGCACGTGTTGCATAAGCTGCTGCGGCGGCTGATGTGTTACCAGTTGAAGCGCAAATAACACATTTGCTACCATCTTCAATCGCTTTTGCAACGGCAAACACCATACCACGGTCTTTAAAAGAACCGGTTGGATTTGCACCTTCGATTTTTCCATAAAGCTCAATGCCAAGTTTTTTAGATAAATTTACTAAATGTATAAGAGGCGTATTGCCTTCGTTTAAAGTTAGAGCAGGTGTATTTTCTGTTACGGGTAAAAATTGTTTATATTCTTCAATTAGGCCTTTCCACATAACGTTTACGATCTCCTTTTGTTCTTATAGAAAGAACAGTTGTTTTTGTATAAAAGACATTTTAACGCAAATTGCCCTATGTTTTCAATAGCATTTCAGAAATTGTCGAAACAATTCGGTAATTTGAATTTTTGCTTGTCACTTTCTTGAAACAACTGTATAGTAAACTTATGATTGTATAGTCAAGTGTAAAGACAGGTGGTTAAAATGGCGACAAATACAGTATCAACGAGTAAGTCTCAACAATCTATTTCTCGCAATAAGCTTTTAGGGGTAGCTGGCGTTGGATGGCTTTTTGATGCAATGGATGTAGGAATATTATCATTCGTTATTGCAGCATTAGCAGTTGAGTGGGGATTAACGCCAAGTCAATCGGGCTGGATAGGTAGCATAAACTCAATAGGGATGGCTGTAGGAGCTCTTATTTTCGGCGTGCTTGCCGATAAAGTGGGACGTAAGCAAATTTTTATGTGGACGCTTGTGTTATTTTCGATTGCAAGTGGCTTGTCAGCATTTACAACTACATTAGCTGCTTTTATGGCACTACGCTTTTTAGTAGGCATGGGACTAGGGGGAGAATTGCCAGTCGCGTCGACATTAGTTTCTGAGAGTGTAGAAGCCAAAGAGCGTGGGCGAGTGGTCGTTTTACTGGAAAGCTTCTGGGCGGCGGGGTGGTTAATCGCTGCATTGATTTCGTATTTTGTTATTCCAACATGGGGATGGCGTATTGCTTTATTGTTAACGGCAATTCCAGCAATATATGCAATTTATCTTCGCTGGCACTTACCAGATTCACCACAATTTACCGTAAAAGCAGAGTCTAAGAAACGTAGTGTTGTGCAAAATATTCGAGAAGTATGGTCAAAAAAATATGTACGCTCGACACTTATGTTATGGGTGTTATGGTTTACGGTTGTTTTCTCGTATTACGGTATGTTTTTATGGCTACCTAGTGTCATGGTTGGTAAAGGCTTTGATATGATTACGAGCTTTAAATATGTTCTCATTATGACGCTAGCTCAGCTACCAGGTTATTTTACAGCTGCATGGTTTATAGAAAAATTCGGACGGAAGTTTGTACTTGTTTCTTATTTAATTGGTACAGCTGTAAGTGCTTTCATTTTTGGTAATGCTGAAACAATAGTAGTGCTATTAACTTCGGGGATGTTTTTATCGTTCTTTAACTTAGGGGCTTGGGGTGCACTTTATGCTTATACACCAGAGCAGTATCCAGCTATTATTCGTGGAACGGGTGTAGGAATGGCAGCAGCTGTTGGACGCATCGGTGGTATTTTTGGACCTCTATTAGTAGGCTTTTTGTTAACAGCAGGTTATGATATCGGCTACATTTTTGCTATTTTCTGTGGAGCGATTATTATCGGTGTTGTCGGGGTAATATTTTTAGGTCAAGAAACGAAACAAATTGAATTAGAATAACAAAAAGAATCATGTCTTGGATGAACTATAGTCCAAGACATTTTTCTAATTTAATTACATAAAAATTAGAAGTTATTAATTTTTATACAAATATTTTTAAAAATCTGTTAAAATCACAAAATAAGGTTTACCACTGAAAATGGGAATTGATTTCGTGCCGCTGACGCTTCGCTTTCGCACAAAACACATTTGTTGACCCGAGACACTGAAGCGAGCTTTGTTAGGAAAGCGCCCAGTGGCAACCCAAAATTAACCTTTAAGTGATAGTGATGATTCATCAATAAACTTTGATAATGAAAATAGAACGATTTTATGTCTTTTTTTTGAACTATTATATTAGCAAGTTGAAGCGTTGAAGATTTTTCGGAAAAGTCATTGTATTCAGAATCTAATCGTGATACTGTATTTTTAATCGAATTCAGAGTCAGTAGGAAACAATCTCCATTCGTGATAATTTCATTGAAAGAAAGGTTGTTAGAAATGAGCATTAAAGAAGATATAGAAAGAAAATTTGTTAGGCTGTCGAAGGGGCAGCGTAAAGTTGCGCAATTTGTTATGAATAACCCTACAGTTATAATTGGTAACGGAGCAGCAGAAGTTGGTAGACAGGCGAATGTTAGTGAATCGACAGTTATTCGTTTTTGTTATGCGATGGATTTATCGGGCTATGTAGAGCTTCAAGACAAGGTTAGAAGCTATTTAATGACTCAAAATGATGGTGCGAGTCTTCAAACTACATATTCTTCAAGCAAGAAGGATATTCCGAGTTTTGGTAAGGTGATGCAACGTGATATTCAAAATATTCAAGATACGATTCATTTGATTAACCATAATATGCTTCAAAAAAGCTCGAAATGGATACATGAAGCAGAGAACGTTTATATTTTAGGTACTCGTCAAGCTGCGTCCATTGCAAATTGGTTATCGTTTACAATGAAAACTTTACGCCCAAATGTGAAACAGCTTCGCTCAGAATCCGACGATATTGTACAGCAAATTAACAGTATGAGTGAGCACACGACATTAATAGTTTTTTCATGGGAAAAGCATTCAAACGAAATTCAAACGATTGTAGAAATTGCCAAAAAGAAAAAGGCTAAAATTATTGCCATTACTGGTTCGGTGTTGTCTTCTATTCGGGAATATGCAAGTGCGTTCTTTACACTTGGTCTGAAAAAGCAATCTTCATTGGACGTCATTCCAGTTTTGTTTTCGTTTTTACATGCGCTAATTGAGGAAATGGTCAGTCAGGATAAGGCACAATATGAGAAATATCAGCAATCATATGAACAAGTAGAAAATAATTTGCTATTCTTAGATGCTGCAAGAGAAAAGCAGGTTTTCTAAAAACTTTACAACGCTACACATAAAAAAAGATGTCCAAATAAGTTTTAGACATCCTTGAAAAAGAAGCTTATAAAATTTTACTTAAGCTATATTCGTTAATAAAGGTATCATTTAATTTAATGGCGTTTTGTCGGATACCTTCTTGCTGAAAACCTAATTTTTTAAACAAATTTAAAGCACCATCATTATGCTCCATAACAGATGCTTCTATGCGTAAAATATCTCGCTGTATAGACCAGCGTTCAACTGCCTTCATCAGCTCTGAACCGATACCTTGTCGCTGATACTCTTCCTTAACAGCTAGGCGAACTGATGCAACATGCTTAGCTTTAGAATGTTTATATCCATGGACAACGGCATAGCCAGCAAAAATGCCATTTAATATACAAAGTAAAATCGTACGGTTTTTCAATTGTTTCCAATAGCCTAAATCTTTACGAAGCTGTTGAACTGTGAGGTCTAATTCGTTTTCCATATTATACATGAAGTCTGTTTTTTGGAAAATTTCTTCTTGCAAATGAATAAATGATCTAGCATCTGATGCTTCAATTGCTCGAATTATGTATGCAGGTGGGTTATCGTCATTTTTAGAAATATTGCTCGTAGTCTTCATTTGTGTACGCGCGAAAGTTACACTGGTACCGAGTTTTACATCAATGACATAGTAGCCTGCATTTGTCCATGACAAATAGTGAGAGAGTGGGGGCTTTGTTTTCTTCCACCAGCTCCTATTCAAGTAAGCTGCATTTGGTAAGGCTTGTCCCATAATATTTTCGAGTTCGCTAAATGATAAAGTAATTTCTTGTTGTAAAGCTACTTCAAAATAATTTGCTAAAGGAATATACTTTTTTTCCATTTTCTTTGTCATCGTGATCCCCATTTCCTGTATATCCTAATAAATATAGACTATCTGATAATAGCATAAAATTACGGTTTCTTAAATATAAAACACAACTATATATCTATTAATAGTAAATATTTTTTATAAACTATGCATTATTATTATTAAGTGGTATAAATAGGATGTTATTAAGAGATAAATATATTAAATTTAATAATAACCTAGAAATGGTACGAATAGGTAGTTTCCTGATGATTACCATACAGTAGGTTTGATTTCAGTTTCGACTGTGCGTTTTTCAGAGGGCGTCGGATGAGCCGCTTGGGCAAACAAATGTGTTTTGTGCGAAAGCGAAGCGGATAGTACGATGTTGGTCATGAGCCGTCATCACAGGGCGTGGTACCTTAAGCCTTCGCATTTCTCTACAGCTCGCTCCAAGATTTCATCTGTGATATTATGATCCCCAAGGAGTCCCTGAGTTTTTACTCCAATCAACTCATATTTATGGCATACGTTTTAACAAATATCCTCCTCCATTTTGTGATTGACTAATATTTAAATAAGTTTCTTTAATGTATAGGAAAGATAAATAATACATGAAGACGCAGTTATCCTAGAATAGGAGATTTTAGTTGTGTATTGGCAGTAGATCCTTTATAGATAAACTTTCACTTTATAACTTGTTTGTTCATAAGGTATGATAAAATAAAATATAAATGTTATTGCCATTTAGGAGGAATAAATTCAATGAGTAAAGTTTTAGTTTTTGGTCATAAAAATCCAGATACAGACACAATTACATCTGCAATTGTATATGCATATTTAAAACAGCAAATTGGCGTTGATGCTGAAGCGGTACGCCTTGGAGAAGTAAATAACGAAACACAATTTGCTTTAGATAAATTTGGCTTTGAGGCACCTCGATTAATTTCATCAGTAGTTGGAGAAGCAGATAAAGTAATCCTTGTAGACCACAATGAGTTCCAGCAATCTGCTGATGGCATTGGAGAAGTACAAATTACAGAGGTAATTGATCATCACCGTATTGCAAACTTTCAAACGGCTGATCCACTATACTACCGTGCAGAACCTGTAGGCTGTACTGCAACGATTTTAAACAAGATCTTTAAAGAACATGGCGTAGCAATTCCTGCAAATATTGCTGGATTAATGCTTTCTGCCATCGTTTCTGATACTTTATTATTCAAATCTCCAACTTGCACAGAGCAAGATGTAAAAGCTGGTGAGGAGCTAGCAAAAATTGCAGGTGTTGATGCCGCTGAATACGGTTTAGCAATGCTTAAAGCGGGTGCTGACCTTTCAGATAAATCATTAGAAGATCTTTTATCATTAGATGCAAAAGAATTCCAATTCGGTGAATATAAATCAGTAGTAGCTCAAGTAAACGCTGTCGATATTAACGATGTACTTGGTCGCCAAGAGGAATTAGAAATTTTATTAAATAAAAATGTAGCGGAAAATGGCTTAGATTTATTCTTCTTTGTTGTAACAGATATTTTAAACAATGATTCAACTGCCGTTGCAATTGGACAAGTAGCAGAGGCTGCAGCAAAAGGATTTGGCGCTGAGCTCGTGAATAATCGCATTCTTTTACCAGGTGTTGTATCTCGTAAAAAACAAATTGTTCCAGTTTTAACTGATGCATTGAAATAATGAAAAGAGGTTGTCCTAAAAAAGGCAACCTCTTTTTTTAATCTAGTTTTAAGGGGTGTACAGCAGGACCTTCAAGAACTTCTCCTTTGGCATTAAAGCGAGAGCCATGACAAGGGCAATCCCAAGTTTCGTCGGCTTCATTCCATTTTGTTTTACAGCCTAAATGCGTGCAAGTAGGTGTATTGGCATGTTTAACATAACCTGTCACGAACTCCTTGGCTACGAAACCTCCTACCTTTAGCATCTGCATAAACTGAGCCCCAAATTTCGTACGTGCTGGCGAATAAAGAGGAATTGCACCCTCCTCATTCCCTGCTCCTGTTATTAGGGAGGATAGTAAATCTCCAGCTACAAAAGAATTAGAAATTCCCCATTTTCGATAGCCAGTTGCAATGAAAACATTAGGCAAGGACTGTGTAATCCTGCCAACATACGGGACCATATCAGGTGTTTCAATATCCTGCGCTGACCAGCGATAGATTGGATCCTGTTCGAAATGTGCCTTCAGTTCATTTTGAATAGCCTCATAATAGGGCTCCGTATTGGTTGTTTCACCTGCAATATGATTAGCTCCACCTAATACTAAATAATGCTCACCGTTAATGGTAGCCGTCCGAATAGACCGAGTAGGATTATCGACGCATAAATATTGACCTTGTAGTGTATCAGTAATTTTCCCAGCAACCATATAGGAGCGACTGTTAGAAAGTTTAAAAAGCTGAAGTCCTCTAAAGGCTTCGATTGGATAATGTGTGCACAAAATAAGTTTGTTATATTGAACCGACATATCATTTGCGGTATGTAAGCTATTTTGTGGGATGTTTAATTGCTGAACACGGGTATTTGTATAGATTTTTGCACCCATTGATAATGCTTCTTTTACAAGGAAATTACAAACTTCTACTGGATGTATTTGTGCCTGTTGGGACATGCTAAGTGCTTTTGTAATTGGGAAGGGAAGCTCTGTATCAGAAGTGATTTTCGCCTTAATATTTAATACTTTATAGGCATTCCATTCTTTTAATAATTGGGCATAGCCTTCTTTTGTTTGGCAATAAAGCAATGAATCTACTTGTTGAATACTTTCTTTAGGGAGTAATTGCAATGCTTTTTCTACGGCTATTTGGTTGAGCTGATAATAGAGTCGTGCTTCATCTACAGAAAGCTTTTCAATAAGGTTGGCATAAACTAAGCTATGCTGTGCAGTTAATTTTCCTGTTGAATTACCAGTTGTACCATGACCGATATAGGAATTTGCTTCAAGCAAGACTACATCTACACCTGATTTTGCTAAGACATATGCTGTATATAGTCCAGTCAAGCCTCCACCGATTATACATACATCACAAGTTGTTGATGCAGGAAGAGATGGTAGCGAGACAGGATCAATTGTTCCGAGCCAAAGAGATTGTGTCATACATAACCCTCACATTGTTTTTACGTTCAGTATGTAGATTGATTTGAAAATTTATGCAATGAAGCATAAAAATTGCCTTACTGTAATTACTATCGCTACAATGTAGCAAAAGGAGCGTGACTACCTATGAAAATTGAAATCTGGTCAGATTATGTATGTCCATTTTGTTATATTGGTAAAAAGCAGTTAGAGCAGGCGATTCAGGATACTGGTTATGCAGGGCAGGTAGAGCTCGTTTATAAAAGCTATCAACTTGACCCAACAACACCTGTGAATACAAATGTGACCACGTATGAAGCATTGGCGAAAAAGTATGGAATGTCGCTAGAAAAAGCGAAGGAAATGACGCAAGGTGTTGCTGCTCGCGCAAAAGAAGTTGGTCTAGATTATAACTTTGATAATTTAATGGAGGAAAATACATTAAAAGCGCATCGACTAGTAAAATGGGCAGAACAACAAGGGGATGTTACAGCGCTTGTTGAAGCACTATTACACAATTATTTTATTGAAGCAAAGCGTATTGGCCAGGATGATGTATTAATCGATATTGCTGAGCAAGTAGGTCTGAATCGTGAAGAAGTTGCAAAGGTTCTTTCTAGCGATGATTTTAAAACAGAAGTAGAGACTGATATACAAGAAGGACTGCAGCTTGGTGTACGAGGGGTACCGTTCTTTGTATTAAATCGTAAGTACGGTATTTCTGGGGCACAACCTCAAGAAGTATTTGAAGAAACTTTACGTAAAGTAGCAGAGGAAGAAGGCTTACAACCAGGATTAAAGATGGCAGGCTCTGAAGATGGTGGAGTTTGTACCGATGATAGTTGTAAATTTTAATGCTGTTGGAAAAGCTCGTGAAATAATAGGACCTGATCACTTTTGAAAGGAAGACGATCAGACTATAACAACATTCGGGTAAGGACTTCGAAAAGGTTGGGTGCCTTACAGAATACTCTCGGAACACGAAGAAGCTCGGGTAAGTTCATTTAACACTCCAAGCAACCTAACATATATGCTTTAATAGCTCACTACCAAAAGGGGTGACCTTTGTTAAACGCTATCATGTGGCAAAGTTGATTGGAATGGAGACTGGGTGACTCCTTGGGGATTAGCAATAGAGGAACGAAGGCTACAAGCATCACGTCCTGTGATAACGCCTTCGTGACCAACATCCTTTTGGCCCAAGCGGCTCATCGGACGCCCCAGGAAAGCGCCCAGTCGGAATGGAAATCAATCTTACGTTATGGTGTAAATATTTTGAATCAACCGCATTTCGGTCAAAAGTCTGAGTCTACTAGCGTTGACTTTTTTCGCAAAATTTTTTAATATACTTATATATCTTGAATTCGAGATATTAAACTTTGATTTTAAGGGAGAATTTATATAATGAATGTATTAGTAGTAAAAGCTAACAACCGTCCAGATGGTATTTCAACAAAAATGTATGACGCATTTATGGAAAATGTACAAGGTGTAGATGTAACGACTTTTGACGTATTTGCAGAAGATATGCCTTATTTCGGTCAAGATCTTTTCAATGCTTTTGGTAAAGTTCAAAACGGTGAAGCGTTAACTGACATTGAATCACGTCTTTTAGCAGCAAAACAAAAAGCAATGGATGCTTTAACTGCAGCTGATGTTGTTGTATTTGCTTTCCCACTTTGGAACTTAACAATCCCAGCGAAATTACAAACTTTCATTGACTATGTATTCCAAGCTGGTTATACATTTAAATATAATGAAAACGGTCAATTAGAAGGCTTAATGGCTGACAAAAAAGCAGTTATTTTAAATGCTCGTGGTGGTTACTATTCTTCACCTGAAGCACAACCAATGGAAATGTCAGTTAACTATATCAAAAACGTTGTTGGCATGTTCGGTATGGAAATTATCGAAGAGGTTATCATTGAAGGTCATAACGCGTCACAAGATAAAGCACAAGAAATTATTGCAAATGGCCTAGAAGCGGTTAAAAAAGTGGCTCAATCTTTACAAACTGTAAACGCATAATAAATTATTTTTTAATAAAAGTTCTCTCTGATTTGAGAGAACTTTTTTTTATTTCTTTCATAGAGGTATGGTAATGGTAAGGAGCTCTGAAATATTGGTATTATGCGCTTATTCTCGATTTACATTTAATAACATCACGTTATGTGAAATAAATACGAAATAATATTAATCTATCATTTTCTGGTAAAGTGTTTTGCTATTCGTTTAAAAATACATACAATTAGGACTATTTGTTCAGTTAATAAAGCAATTAGTATAATATAATAGAAATCGTAGGAAAATATTAGATTTATAAGGAGGTTGTTTCATGAATAAGAAATTAATGACTAAATTCTTGGCAATGTTACTTGTTCTATTCACGGTGTTACCACTTGGACTATCCGCAAATGCTGCATCAGGCGATGTGACACGTGGAGATTACGTGAAAGAATTAGTAGAAAGCTTAAATGTGGAGCTAGGTGATGGTTCGAAAATTGCCTTCACTGACGTCTCTAAGGATTTAGCCCCGTATGTAGAAAAAGCAGTAGAATTGAAGCTTATTAAAGGTAAAACTGCGACATTGTTTGGTCCAAATGATAAATTGACACGTCAACAAGCATTTGTTATTTCTGCCCGTGGATTAGTCAATGAAAACGCTCCGCTTTCTGTATTAAATAAGTTTAAAGATGCAGATCAAATTGCTACAACACATAAGCAGGATTTAGCAAATGCTGTTGGAGCAAACATCTTACAAGGCTTTGAAGATAACACAATTCGTCCTCGTGACTATGTAACAACTGATCAAATGCAAAGTATTATTGAACGTTTTGTAGCTGAATACAAGTTACCTACATCTACAACTAAAGTAGACCTTCAAATTTTAGGAACAACAGATATTCATACAAACCTTGCAAATTATAATTATTTTTTAGATGCTGAATCATCTGATATAGGTTTAGCAAATACAGCAACATTAATTGAACAAGCTCGTGCTGAAAATCCGAATACACTACTATTTGATAATGGTGATTTAATTCAAGGAACACCACTAGGCTCTTATAAAGCGTTAGAAAATGGTTTAAAACCAGGTGAAGTTCATCCAGCTATTGCAGCACTAAATGCACTGAAATATGATGGTGGAACTTTAGGAAACCATGAGTTCAACTATGGTTTAGAGTTTTTAGATGAAGTATTAAATGATGCAAAATATCCAGTCGTAAATGCAAACACATACGACGCTAAAACAAAAAAGCATATGTACACACCTTATGTAATTCTTGATAAAGAGGTTGTAGACAATACAGGTAAAAAGCACACACTTAAAGTTGGCGTTACAGGTATCGTACCTACGAAAATTGTTGAATGGGATGCTATCCATTTAGCAGGCAAAGTAGAAATGCAAGAACCCGTTGAAGCGGTGAAAGAAGTTGTACCAGAAATGCAAAAAGCAGGTGCAGACGTAATTGTAGTACTTTCACACTCGGGTATTGGTGAGGATACTTACGTAAAAGGTGCCGAAAACGTTGGATACCAAATCTCTGAGATTGAAGGGGTCGACGCTTTAATTACTGGTCACTCTCATTTAACATTCCCAGGTGACTATAAAAATCTTAAAAATGTTGATCAAGAAAAAGGGACAATTAACGGTGTGCCTACTGTAATGGCAGGAAGCTATGGTAGCTATCTTGGAGTCATTGATTTAAAACTAGAACAACAAGGCTCTAAATGGGTTGTAGTGGCTGGACAAGGATCTATCCGTTCTATTAAACAAGAAGGCTTACAACCATCTAATACAGTTTTAAATGCAATTAAAGAAGCTCATGAAGGTACATTGAAGTATATACGTCAGCCTGTTGGTGAGACAACTGCACCAATCCATAGCTACTTCTCGATGGTTCAAGATGATCCTTCTATTCAAATTGTGACACAAGCTCAAAAATGGTTTATTGAAAAAGAGTTAAAAGGTACTGCTGATGAAAAAACACCACTACTTTCTGCTGGTGCTCCTTTCAAGGCAGGCTCTCGTAATAACCCTGCAGATTACACAAACATTCCTGTAGGTCCGCTTGCGATTAAAAATATGGCAGACATCTATTATTACGATAATACGGTTGCAACAATTAAAGTAACAGGTGCACAAGCTATTGAATGGTTAGAAATGGCTGCTGGTATTTTTACAACAGTTGATCCAAATAAAACTGAAGAACAAAATATTATTGATCCAGAGGCACGTTCTTACAATTTTGACGTATTAGATGGCTTAACATATCAAATCGATGTAACATCTCCAGCGAAATATGATAGTCGAGGTATTCTAGTAGATGAAAAAGCAAATCGTATTAAAAACGTACAATACAACGGTAAACCAATTGATGTAAATCAAGAATTTATCATTATTACGAACAATTACCGCGTGGGTGGTTCTTATGGTGCCACATTTAAAAATACAGATGGCTCTAACATAACAAACTATGCTTATGAAAATCGCCAAGCTGTAATTGATTACGTTATGGAAAATAAAACAATTAATCCTGCTGCGGATAACAACTGGTCATTTGCACCGTTCCCAGCAAATACAAAAATTATTTACCACTCTGCTAAGGCTGCACAAAAAGTCATTCCTGCAGGTAGCAATATCGAATATTTAGGAGATACAGAAGGTGGCTTTAGTAAATATTTAATTAAGTAATAATGAAATGTTAAAAAGGAGAGCGCGTTGTTAAACGCTGCTCTCCTTTTTGTGTCGCTCAAATGCATGATAACGTGTTCCTTGAAATGTTAATAAGCCAAAGTCCCCATCTGCAAGCTGTCCATAATCATGACCATTCATTTTTAATTCTAGACGATCGCCACTTTGCACTTCAAATGTTACATAGTACGACGTATGAGCACTAGAGTTACCAGAACCTCCACGAGTATTTGAACGTTTTGTTACGACTTTAGCGGGTACTGTTAATACTGGTTCATTGTTGTTTTTCGACCATTGTAAAATACCTCTAATAATAGTAAATGCCATAATACCGAACACGATAAAAAATATTATTGAAATAAAACTGGGTGCATAAGAGAATTCATCAAACCCAACCATAAAAGGCCTCCAATCTATGAAATATGTGCTTGAAGTCGTTATAAAGGATTTATTTCAAGATCCACCAAAACATCAATTACATCACTAATTAATACACCACCTGTTTCTAAGAGGTTTTTGTAAACTAAATTAACATCTCGACAGTCAATTTATGCCTTAGCTTGGAATCCATTGTACTTCTTGCGCCCATGGATTTACATCGTTCCCTGTATATACTGTTGTAAATACGATAGGCTTCGTTATGTCTTTAATAGTTAAATCTCAATGTATAGCAAACTTCATATCTTCTAGTTTTTCAATATATGTAGACATAAATGAAATTTTTGGATAAATGTCAGCGTCAAAAAAATCAGGAGATACAAGATGCACATCGCGATCAAAGTTTTTCGTAGAAACACTAGCAACAGCGATTGTGAATGATATGTTTGCATCCGCCATTTGTTCAATATCTGACACAGCTATTTCTGCATTGTACGATTCAATACACCATATATTTTTGATACCATCATATGTCGTACAGAAAAGCCAATAGTTGAATGACTAAAATCAATCGCATACTTTTTCATTGGAAAAGCCCCCTAAAACAGTATCTTACACGAATAATAAATTAAACAATTCAGATATTCAATGAGTTTTTTGAAAAAATGAGAAAATATTACATTGATAAAAGTTTCTTTTGTGAATGTTTAAAATGATTATAAAAACTCTGATTCGCGAAAGATGATTTTGTCGACATAACGTCATAACCGTACGTAATCTTTTCTTTTACAAAGGGGATACAACAATGGAAGGAGTCATAATAATAAAATCATGTGCATCTATTTAGAAGTAAGTTGCCATTTTCATTGCTGTTATTAGAAGACCTTGACTCGCCTCTAATCGGACGGTCATGGTTAATTTCTTTGGCATCATTAGTCTTTATTTAAATGATAAAACATCCATTAGTTACATTTAGTAATTAAATAAAAAACAGTAAACAAATTACTGTAAGTAAATAAGTTACTTCAAATTTACTTTTTTAAAAATAATCGTTACAATAGAGTACATAAGAGGTGAAAAAAATGAGTGAGACAAATTTATGTCCTCGTTTAGCTAAAGCAATGGATTTAATCGGAAAACGCTGGACAGGGCTAATTTTATATCAATTATTAGACGGGCCACAGCGCTTTAATGAGATTGAATCTTCATTACCTGTAAGTGGTCGTTTATTATCCGAACGTTTAAAAGAGCTAGAAAAAGAAGGGCTTGTTAAACGAAAAGTATATTCAGAGGTACCGGTGCGTGTTGAGTATTCTTTGACAGATAAAGGTTGGGCACTAGAAGGAGCAATCCGCAATATCGAATCATGGGCAACGAGCTGGCTTTAACTTCTTTCTGCAAATGTCTTTTGTACCGAAAGCGTAGCGACAGGTACAGAAGTCTCCCACTTCTATAGGTAGTGAGATAAATGCGGTTTTAAGTCACTTTTCAGCGGGTGTCCAAACAACCTCTGAAATAGATGAACTCAGTCTAAGAACGCCACGTCCTGTGGCATTACAATGACCGACATCGTGTCGGCCCTCGTGCAGGCCTAAGCACAAGGCCGATTCCGGACGCAATTATGCCGAGGCATAATTGATAAGTATGAAGGCTATCTCGAAATTTTTGATGGATAGATAAACATTGGACATATGTAATTCTAGTGACTATGAATTCTTTATCATATTCATCATCTCTGCACAAGAAGTCTCGTTAACCGTTAGGGCGAGATAAAAAATAACCTTCATTTTACTTGTCAAATTAGGGTTCTAAATCCATACTAGTGTAGAGTAAGAAGGACGTTAGAAAGGAATTAGCTCTCATGACAAAAGAACAATGGGTGGCGGATTTAGCACAGAGCGTTAATCCAGCCAATATTAAGTTAGATGAATCATTACAGCAATATACTATGACAAAATTAGGCGGTAAAGCGGATGTTTTTGTTCTCGTTGAAACAGAGGAAGAGGCAGTAATAGTTATTCGCTATGCCCATAAGAATAATATACCTTTATTAATGTTAGGTAATGGATCTAATATGGTCGTTCGTGATGGCGGTCATCGAGGGATCGTTGTTACATTTTCATTTTTAGATGAGATTCGCATTAATGATGACCGTGTTTATGCACAAAGCGGTGCACTTATTAAGGATGTATCGAAACTGGCTGCGGCAGCATCTTTAACAGGTTTTGAATTTGCATGTGGTATCCCAGGCTCAGTTGGTGGAGCTATGGCAATGAATGCAGGTGCATATGGCGGTGAAATTAAGGATATTATTATTTCCTCGAAAGTGTTAACAAAAGAAGGCGAAATTTTAATATTGTCGAAAGAAGATCTTGAACTCGGCTATCGTCAAAGTATCATTGCCAAGAAGGGCTATTTTGTATTATCATCCGAATTTCAATTAGCAAAAGGTGTGCAGGAAGAAATTGATGCAAAAATTGCTGATTTAACGTTTCAGCGAGAATCTAAGCAGCCGTTAGAATACCCATCTGCAGGAAGTGTTTTTAAGCGCCCACCAGGTCACTTTGCTGGCAAGCTTATTCAAGATAGTGGCTTACAAGGAAAAGGTGTAGGTGATGCAGAGGTATCAACGAAGCATGCAGGCTTTATTGTTAATAAAGGTAATGCAACGGCTACTGAATATATTGCAACAATCCAAATGGTACAACGAGTAGTTAAAGAAAAGTTTGGCATCGATTTAGAAACAGAAGTAAAAATCGTTGGTGACGAATTATAGGATACTATGCCCTTCGCTAATGGTGGAGGGCGTTTTTTTTGAGGAGTGAGACAGAAAATGAAGTTTATATCATGGAATGTTAATGGAATTCGGGCCTGTTTAGGTAAAGGGTTTTTAGATTTCTTTAATCATGTAGATGCAGATTTTTTCTGTATTCAAGAAACAAAGTGTCAGGCTGAACAAGTGAAGATTTCACTTGAGGGATATGAGCAATATTGGAATTATGCACAGAAGAAAGGTTATTCAGGTACAGCCATTTTTACAAAACATACTCCACTTGCAATACGTTATGGCGTTGGTGAGGATGAATCGCAGGAAGAGGGAAGGATTATTACACTAGAGTATGAAGGTTTTTACTTAGTGAATGTTTATACCCCCAATTCACAGCGTGATTTAGCGAGATTACCTCTTCGTTTAGAATGGGAGGATCGATTAGCGCTATATTTAAAAGAGTTAGATTCCAAGAAACCTATAGTTTACTGTGGCGATTTAAACGTCGCACATATGGAAATTGATTTAAAAAATGCGAAGTCTAATGTCGGTAATTCAGGTTTTACATATGAAGAACGTGAAAAAATGACGGAGCTATTGGCAAGTGGTTTTGTAGATTCATTCCGCTATATGTATCCAGATACAACAGATCATTATACATGGTGGTCTTATATGAATAAAGTACGCGAGCGTAATATCGGATGGCGTATTGACTACTTTATTGTTTCTGAAAGACTAAAGAACAACATTAATGTGGCAAGCATTCATTCACAAATTATGGGCAGTGATCATTGTCCAATTGAATTACAGCTTGGTCAGTAATATCTATGAAAATAAAAAGGTCAATTAAAGTAGGGCTCTTCGGCAGAATAAGTGGTTGATTTCCGTTCCTACTGAGCGCTTTGTCGCTGCCGTTTCGCTTTCGCACAGAGCAAAGCTTCCTGGGGGCGTCCGATGAGCCGCTTGGGCCAACAGATGTTTTTTGCGCGAAAGCGTAGTGCTAACGTAGCGGCAGCAGCACGATGTTGGTCACGAAGGCGTTATCACAGGACGTGATGGTTTTAGCCTTCGTTCCCCTGTGTGCTCGCTCCAGGGTCTCATCTGTGACGCTGATCCCCAAGGAGTCGCTCAGTCTCCACTCCAATCAACCACTTCACATAGCATGTATCTTCTGGCATGTCATTCTAATTTTTAGTGATAGAACGCTTTAGCCAAAGATGTATATTGTGCGGAAGCGTAGCGACAGCAACAACAACAACAACAACATAAGCAGGGGAAGAGCTCTCACTGGAAAGCTATTAGCCCGGGATGGAAACCACTCTCTTTTAAAGTGCTACAACATTCACAAAGATCCTCTTTATGACTATAGTTTTTCAACAACATAAAAGAGGCTGGGACAAAAGTGTTTCAGCCAACAAAAATACCGAACTATTCAATGAAACGCTTATGAAGTGTTTCGGAATAGTTCGGTTTTTCTATTTATCGTGTTTTGTTAATTTAGAAATTATTCGACTTTTCGAAGGAACCATTTAGTTATGTCCCAACCTCTTTTTTATACTGCAACGCAATAAATAATCAATTATGCCTCGGCATAATTGTGTCTGGAATCGGCTTTGTGCTTGCACAAAGCCGATTCCATGACATCCGCCGGAGGCTTTAACTTCTTGGACACCAGCTGAAAGAAGTTAAATTTCAAAACTTTTAAAAGGATTTGAAAGCGGGTAAAAGAATATATTGCAAAGAAGGGGGTTGAGATGTGAGAAAGTTTACATGGAAAAAGTGGCTACTGGCTATAGCAGGATTTTTAGCTGTAGTAGCTATTGTCGTATTTATCGGATTTACATGGTTTATGAATAAATCAAAACCAGTAATTGATGGAGAGCTTTCGTTAAGTGTGCTAGACGAAGATGTAACTGTCACAAGGGATGACAAGGGAATCCCTCATATTTTTGCTAAGACAGATGCAGATTTGTATCGTGCACAAGGCTATGTTCAAGCACAAGATCGACTGTTTCAAATGGATTTAGCTCGGAGACAAGCTAGTGGTCGTTTGTCGGAAATAATCGGTGAGGCAACTATTGATACTGATAAACATTTCCGAACGTTTAGCTTGCGTGATGCAGCTGAAAAGTCATTATCTACCTATGATGCAGAAAGTAGACAGGTACTTGAGTGGTTTGCAGATGGCGTCAATACTTTTATTGTACAGGCAAAGAAAAATAATACATTAAGTTATGAATTTGCATTACTAGGCTACGAACCAGAGGAGTGGTCCGTTGTAGATTCTCTTACTATTGGTAAATATATGGCCTATGACTTAGGTGGTAATTGGAATACGCTTGCGTTCCGTCATTGGGCTTTACAAAACTTTGATGAAGAAAAAGCTAAAGAATTATTTATAAAGTATCCTAAAAACGCTTCATCCATCCTTCAGGCAAATAAAGAAAATCCAGTAGCCGTGGCAGGGCATTTTAATGCAGACCTGTTGCCAAATGAATTTAACGGTAGTAATAACTGGGTTGTATCGGGGAAGAAAACAAAAAACGGTACGCCAATTTTAGCGGATGATCCACATTTAGGATTAAGTACACCATCTATTTGGTATCAAATGCATCTACAATCTCCTGAGCAAAATGTTAGTGGCGTAATCTTTGCAGGTGTTCCAGGAATTATTTTAGGCCACACCGATAACATTGCATGGGGAGTAACGAACGTTGGACCTGATGTACAGGATTTATATATTGAAATACCAAATCCGAATAATCCAACACAGTTCAGCTATGATGGCAAGTGGGAGCAAGCAGAGGTACGTGATGAACCGATTAAGGTAAAGGACGGAGAAACGGTAGATTTTAAAGTCGTTGTCACACGTCATGGCCCAATCATGACAGATTTAGCTTTTAAAGATACTGAGCCTACAGCACAATTTTCGATGCAGTGGACGGCACTGCAGCCTACGACAGAGCTACGTGCAGTACTAGGCTTTAATAAGGCGAAATCCTGGACTGAATTTGAAAAAGCATTAGAGGATTTTAAGGCACCAGCTCAAAACTTTGTCTTTGCATCAAAGGATGGCACGATTGCCTATAAAGCGAATGGTCAAATTCCGATTCGAAAAAAAGGAGACGGGCAATTACCAGTACCGGGTGATTCTAGTGACTATGGGTGGGAGGGCTTTATCCCATGGAATGAGCTTCCGACTGTAGTAAATCCAGATGAAGGCTTTATTGCAACAGCGAACAATGAAGTCATTGGGGAAGAATATCCTTATCATATAACAGATTTCTGGGCACAGCCTTATCGTTTTGAACGGATTAAGGAAGTTTTAGAGGCGAACGATTCTTTAACAGTGGAAGATATGATGAACTTACAAATGGATCAGCATAACCTATATGCTCGTGAGTTTTTACTATATTTATTAACGTCGATAAAAGCACAAGATCAGGATGGAAAATATAAAGATGTTATTAAATTATTGGAGAATTGGGATATGGTAGATGCAAAGGATTCAGGCGCGCCATTAGTGTTCCATACATTAATGGAAAAGTTACAGGAAGTGTTATTTAAGGGTCAGATGCCAGAAGATATGTATGAATTAATGTATGGGAAATTTAATATTACTGACCAGCTTTTACGTACAGCTTATGCAGGTAACAAGAGCATATGGATCGAGGAGCAAGGTGGAGTCGATGCAACAGTTTACAAGGCGTTAGAGCTCACTATCGCACAAATAGAAGATCAATTCGGAAAAAACGTATCGAAATGGAAATGGGGTGACTTCCATCAACTTACCTTTGACCATACATTAGGTAAATCTTCGCCGATTCTTGCGGCATATTTTAATGCTAAAAAGGTTGCTATTGGTGGTTCAAAGGTTACTGTTCAAGCTGCTGATAATGATTTAGCTGGTAATGTTGATCACGGGGCATCATGGCGCTTTGTTGTAGATGTTGGTGATTTAAGCTCAGCCTATCATATCGTTGGTCCGGGACAGAGTGGACATGTAAAATCTGCCTGGTATCAAGATCAAGTAATGGATTGGGCTAATGGAAATTATCATCAAACGTTTGTGAGAAAAGAAGATATTAAAGGTAAAACGTTACGATTAAAAGCAAAATAGGATGAGAGGCTATAAAAATCTAATACGCTTTTATATTAAGACAACGTGGTTTTTCGGTAAAACGAGGGGTTGATTTCCGTTCCGACTGAGCGCTTTTTTGCTGACGCTTCGCTTTCGCACAGATAAAACATTTGTTGCTGACGCTTCGCTTTCGCGCAGAGCTTCCTAGGAGCGTCCGATGAGCCGCTTGGGACAACAGATGTTTTTTGCGCGAAAGCGTAGTGCTAACGTAGTGGCAGCAGCACGAGGTTGGTCACGAAGGCGTTATCACAGGACGTGATGCTTTTAGCCTTCGTTCCTCTATTGCTGATCCCCAAGAGTCTCTCAGTCTCGACTCCAATCAACCTCTTAGCATGCCTTATTAGTGTATCGAGTGGCTAATTTGCTATTATGTTGTTGAATCTTCACTTTATTTAATATGACATCTTAATTTCATTTGAAAAAAGTTATCACATTGAAGTGATAGCTTTTTTTTCTTTTATATTTATGAGTTAGCAGTTTAAACAAAGACATTTTTAAATTTGTGATATAAATCATTTACATTCAAATATTTGTTTGAATATGATGGGATATTATGTTATGTTGAAAACAATCAAACGAATATTTGAATGAGGTGAGAAAATGCCAAAAGAAGTATGTGAGATAACACATGTTCATGAAGAATCAGTCATTAAGGTACAACAGCAAATGCCAGATTTATCAGGAGTAGCAAAATTTTTAAAGGCATTATCTGATGAAACAAGACTTAAAATTACGTATGCCTTAACAGTTGAAGATGAATTATGTGTTTGTGATGTTGCCTCTATTATTGGCTCGTCAGTAGCAACAGCATCGCATCATTTACGTTATTTGAAAGATAATAATTTAGCGAAATCATATCGTAAAGGAAAGCAGATGTATTACTCTTTAGCTGATGAGCATGTGTATCAAATTGTAACGGTTGCCTACGAACATGTGAAAGAGGGGATTGCAAATGGTAGCGACACCAACTAAACAAGAATATAGGCTACAAAACTTATCTTGTGCCAGCTGTGCAGCAAAGTTCGAAAAAAACGTGAAGGCTATTCCAGAGGTACAGGATGCACAAGTGAATTTTGGTGCTTCTAAAATAACAGTTATAGGTGATATAGATGTTGATCAACTTGAAGAAGCAGGTGCCTTCGATGGCATAAAAGTATCCCAATCAACAGCAAAAATAATTGAAAAATCAACACCTTTTTATCGAAAAATAGAAAATATATTAGCTGGAATCTCTTTGTTATTTATAATGCTTGGATATGTATTTGGAGCAATGCGTAGTGAAACTGAACCGTTAACTATTGGGATGTTTATCATCGCGATTCTAGTTGGGGGAATTGGAATTTTTAAAACAGGTTTCCGCAATCTAGCACGCTTTGAATTTGATATGAAGACGCTGATGACCATTGCAGTAATAGGTGCAGCTATTATAGGTGAATGGGAAGAAGCTGCCGTTGTTGTCTTTTTATTCGCAGTAAGTGAAGCACTTGAAGCGTATTCGATGGATAAGGCGCGTCAATCGATTCGTCAGCTAATGGATATAGCCCCACCAACAGCAACGATAAAGCGGGCGCATGGCGAGCATTTCCATGAAATGGAGCTGCTGACGGAGGAGATTGAAATTGGCGACATTTTAATCGTAAAACCTGGTCAGAAGATTGCTATGGACGGAATTGTAGTTAGTGGGTTGTCAGCGGTGAATCAGGCGGCGATTACAGGTGAATCTATCCCGGTCAATAAAACAGTCAATGACGAAGTATTTGCAGGAACTCTAAATGAAGAAGGTGCCCTAGAGGTTCGTGTGACAAAGCGAGTAGAGGACACAACAATTGCAAAAATCATTCATCTTGTTGAAGAAGCGCAGGCAGAAAAAGCACCGTCACAGCAGTTCGTTGATCGCTTTGCGAAATACTATACACCTGCAATTATGATTGTTGCTTTACTTGTAGCGGTTATACCACCTTTATTTATAGGTGATTGGCAACATTGGATTTACCAAGGATTAGCAGTACTTGTTGTAGGCTGTCCATGTGCATTAGTCGTTTCTACACCAGTTGCTATTGTTACGGCAATCGGGAATGCTGCTAGACAAGGCGTTCTTATTAAAGGTGGTATCCATTTAGAACAGCTTGGTCATATTGAAGCAATAGCATTTGATAAGACAGGTACACTTACAAAAGGTCAACCTGCTGTAACAGATATTTTTACATCGCGGGAAGTGTCTGAGGATTATGTTTTACAGCTAGTAGCGGCCGTTGAAAAGCAATCACAGCATCCATTAGCTAAAGCAATTATACAGGCATTGCATGAGAAAAATTTAACAGAGCTTACGCCAACAGACTTTCAATCCGTAACAGGCAAGGGTGCCTATGCAACGGTAGATGGTCAAACAATTTATGTAGGAAGCTTAAAATGGATTGCTACATTAACGACTGTTGATGAAACAATAAAAGAACAGGTTGAAAAACTTCAACAACAGGGTAAAACAGTTGTAGCAGCTGTTAGTAATGATCAGTTTATTGGGATGATTGGTATTGCTGATCAATTACGTCAAGAAAGTAAAGATGTCTTAAATAAATTAAATGGTTTAAAAGTGAAGCATAAAGTTATGCTAACAGGTGATGCAGAACCAACAGCACAGGCAATTGCAACTTCTTTAAATATGACAGATGTAAGAGCAAGTTTATTACCTGCAGAAAAATTAATGGCCATTAAAGATTTACGTGCACAGTTTGGCGCAGTGGCGATGGTAGGAGATGGTGTCAATGATGCTCCTGCACTTGCCTCAGCCAATGTTGGTATTGCAATGGGCGGTGCTGGCACTGATGCGGTACTAGAAACTGCGGATATCGCATTAATGGGTGATGATTTAACTAAGCTTCCTTATACAATTGGTTTAAGTAGAAAAACATTACGCATTATTAAAGAGAACATTATATTTGCCCTAGCCCTAAAATTTGTTGCTCTGTTACTCGTTATCCCAGGATGGCTAACATTATGGATTGCAATCTTTGCAGATATGGGTGCTACATTAATAGTTGTTTTTAACTCATTACGATTAATCAAATCTAAGAAATGGTGAATAAGATATAATCCGGTGGAAATGTGTAGGAAATTAGTCATTCTGAGGGGCTAGTAATATTTATTGATATAGATGCTACTAGCGATTCTTGAAAAAAAGCTTTGTTAACGCTATTATGGTCTCAGGAATAATGTAACAATTAAATATAAATGAGGCGAAGGTTTGAATATGTCAGATCCTATTTTAGTAAATGTTACAGAGGAAATTGTGTGTGGTTTAGTAAGTTTTCTATTACGAGGACCGGAATATCAAACATTTTGTAAATGTGAAATCTGTGAACTTGACGCAGTGGCACTTACACTGAATGCATTGCCTAGTAAGTATGTTACATCTATGGAATCCCGAGATGAAGCATTTAAAATGATGAATACTCCTGAAAATATCGAACGAATCAATAAAGAGATTATTCATGCATTACATGTGGTAAATAAGTATCCTCGACATAAGGAAGAGCCAACTTCAATATGAAGTTGGCTTTTCATGTTTTTGAAAAATAAATGGTTAAGGAAATTAAATGTCTTATTAAATAAAGTGTGTCTTTTCTGCAAAGTGAGCGGTTGATTTCCATTCCGACTGGGCGCTTTCCTGTGGGCGTCCGATGAGTAGCCAAAGCATTCACTTTTGAAATGGATAAAATTCACAATATCTCTACGCTATTGTTGATTGGAGTGGAAGGCTACTCGACTCCCGTGGGAAAGCGAGTAGACTGGAACGGAAATCAACCCCTTGCTTTGCCGAAAAGACATACTTTGTTTAAAATGATACCTTAATTTCATTGACACAAATTTTCCAACTACATGGGAGCCAGCATATGAAGTTGGTTTTTTTATGTTGCACATGTATTGATTTTCTGGCATATGTATTTTCAGTTAACTTTTAAGGCAAGCTTGTAGTAAACTAGAGAGTAAGAAAAGGAAAGAGAGGGAATAGGATATGCCAACACCAAGTATGGAGGACCATATCGAACAAATATACTTATTAATTACTAATAAAGGGTATGCTCGTGTGTCTGACATTGCTGAAGCATTATCTGTTCTTCCTTCTTCTGTTACAAAAATGGTTCAAAAATTAGATAAAGATGGTTATTTAGTTTATGAAAAATACCGTGGCCTTACATTGACGCCTAGAGGAGAAAAGCTAGGAAAACGTCTTGTACAGCGCCATGAGCTTCTAGAGCAATTTTTGCGAATCATTGGTGTAGATGAAGAGCGAATTTACGATGATGTAGAAGGAATTGAACATCATTTAAGTTGGAACTCAATTGATCGAATTGCGGATCTTGTGCAGGTAATGGAAGAAAATCCGGACATCGTTAAAAAACTAGAGGCATCTAGAACACATCATAATTTCTAAAGTTTTTGTGAAAATGATGGTAAGAGGGAAAGGAAGACAATATGAACGAATTAAAATCAGGTGAAGTTGTTACGTTAACTGTATTAGAGCAACAAGCATCGAAATGGATCTTAACAAATGGAGTTGACGAACTGCCCTTAAATGCTTCAGAGGTAACAGAGCCACTTGCAGTAGGTGACCGCCTTGAAGTATTTTTATTTGCGGATCGTCGTGGCGATTTAGCAGCAACAACAGCTATACCATCTTTCGTACAAGGGGAATATGGCTGGGCTCGTGTTCTAAAAGTAGTCGAGCATGAAGGGGCCTTTGTAGATATCGGAACGTCACGCGAGGTACTAGTAAAGGCTGAAGATTTACCTGCAGTAAAAGAGCTTTGGCCAGCACCAGGCGACCATTTATTTATGACATTACGCACAGATCGCAATGGTGATTTATTTGGACGTTTAGTAACTGAAGAAAAAATTTCGGAATTGTATGAAGGTGCATTTGAAGAACTGCATAATAAAAATATTAAGGCACGTCCATATCGTTTATTACCAGTTGGCTCATTTTTATTAGGTGTGGAGATTCCCTACCGTATTTTTGTTCATGAGTCAGAGCGTAATGCAGAACCTCGTCTTGGACAAGACGTAGATGTTCGTATTATTGATGTAAAAGATGATGGCTCAATGAATGCTTCACTTTTACCACGTAAGCATGAACGCATTTCAGATGATGCACAAAAAATATTAAATTATTTACAAGATGTTGGGGGCAAAATGCCATTTGGCGATAAATCCTCACCTGATGAAATTCAAGAAATGTTTAATATGAGTAAAGCTGCATTTAAACGTGCGCTAGGTACACTTTTGAAAGCTGGTAAGGTGAAACAACAAAATGGTTGGACAGAGGAAATTTAGTGCAGGAAGACATTCATATATCTAAGGTATGGTGAATGACTGCCAGATGAAGTGAAAGAAAATGACGAGAGCTACTATGAAACCTTCTCGTCTTTTTTTCGTACTAATTATTGCTTACTTTCTTTCGGCGGGTCGCCAAACTGCCGCTGAAATAGAGGAACTCAGTCTAAGAACGTCACGTCCTGTGGCAATTTATCTGTGCGAAAACGAAGCGACAGCAATAGGGTTTTATCTGTGCGAAAGCGCAGCGGCAGCAACAACACACGACTGAGTGACCAACATCGTGTTGGGCTAAAGCCTCCGGAATCAATTATGCCGAGGCATAATTGATTGGCAAACATTATACAGGCCAAATGAGTTTTCTAACGAAAGGGGTCACACAATTTGAAAAAAACGTGGATAAAAATACTAACTGCTACTATGTTAGTGTTTGGCGTGATGGCACCAGCAACAGGTTTTGCAGCTGATAATACGCCACCTAAAGCAATTGATGAAAAATTAGGAGTACCAATCGTCGTATATGGTGCAAACTTATCTGAGGCTGAAAAAGAGTCTGTTAAAGAGTCATTAAAAGTGAACGAAGAGCCTGAAGTTGAAGAAATAACAGTCTCAGGTCAAGACTTAGCTAAATATATTAAAGATAGTAATTCAAGCTCTCGTATGTATTCTTCTGCCAAAATTACGCGCAAGAATGCAGGAGAAGGCTTAGTTATTGAAATTGTTACACCATCAAATATTACACAGGTTACTTCCGAAATGTATGCAAATGCCATGCTAACTGCAGGTATTGAAGATGCAACAGTACAGGTGGCTGCACCTAAAGCAGTAACAGGTCATTCAGCGCTTGTAGGAATATACAAAGCATACGAAGTAACCACAGGTGAAAAGCTTGATACTGATCGTACAGATGTTGCAAATGACGAACTATCAGTAGCAACTACTCTAACGCAATCGGCAGGCGTGGACGATGCTAAGGTTGCGGAATTACTAACAGAAATCAAAAAACAAATTGCAGAATCAAAGCCAGCAACTAAAGAAGAGGTTGAAAAAATTGTGCAAGAGCAATTAAACAAGCTTGAAATTAATTTAAGTGATAAGGACCGTCAATTGCTAGTTGATTTGATGAACAAAATTAGTAAACTAGACATTGATTTTGGTAAATGGTCTAAACAATTAGACGATATTAGCAGTACGATTAAAGATAAATTCGGATCGCTAATGGAAGATACAGGATTCTGGGCAAGTGTGAAAAATTTCTTTGCTAATTTAAAGGATACAATTGCATCATGGTTTAATTAATTCATAGAAAAGAATCTGCAACACTTTCTCCTGATTACTAGAGGAAAGTGAGCAGATTCTTTTTTTTCAAGGGGTGGGACTTTTTGAAGTGCTACATGAAAAAGGCTATGTTACTATGATAAAAAGGAGTGGTGAGAAATGGAATTTCAATTACAACAGCTAGCGGAAAATAAACTTGCTTTTGTCTATGAGCAAGAAGGGGAAAGATTAGCGGAAATTACATGGCAGCAAAAGGGGCAAGTAATGGTAATGGATCACACATATGTATCAGATAAGCTCCGTGGTCAAGGCGTGGCCAAAAAATTGTTAGATCATGCAGCATCTTATGCACGTGAGCAAGGTTATAAAATGGAGGCTGTTTGCTCGTATGTAGTCACAGCATTTGAAAAATCTGATGCTTATAATGATGTAAAACAATAAAGTGAAACTTTAATCAGTGGGGATTTTTTTCATCCCCACTGATTATTAGTTTTCACCAATCGGGCGTTTACGGGCAGTTTTAATCTCATCTTACTTCTTTAATTTTGCAAAATTTTATGGTGAAACTTACTGCCCGTTAATGCGGAATAAAAAATAAGGCAATCTGCTTGTTTGATAGCGGATTGCCTTTTAACTTCTTGCAGCGGGTGTACAAACATCCGCTGCAAGAAGTTAGCCTCCGGCGGATATCACGGAAATCGGAAAGGAGTTCTTAAAGGATGTTAGCCGTTATCGCATTCATGCGATAACGGCTAACTGACCTGCATCACGTTGTTGCTGTCGCTGCGCTTTCGCGCAAAAAATCATCTGTTGCTGTCGCTGCGCTTTCGCACAAAAATCATCTGTTGCTGTCGCTGCGCTTTCGCACAAAAAACATCTGCAGGCCGAAGCACAAAGCCGATTCCGGACGCAATTATGCCGAGGCATAATTGATCTTCTAATACCACTCATCCATGCTCTCCTTACAGTAAAATACTATATATTAGTGCTGTTAAGAGGCCTGCTCCGCCTACTAATGAAGCCATGTCTATCCAATCATATACTGAGTCTAAATCTTTCATGATAACCACTCCCTTATTATTAGTATTAATTCATTAATTCCCTTTACTTGTCCTTAATAATCACAATTATTTACAAAAACATCATGATTTACAGAAAAATTGCTTATGACCATAACGTGGATTGATTGTCTTTTCGACTGGGCACTTTAAATGTCTTTCCTAATTTTTGATGATAAGCAAGAAATAAATACCTGCAATATAATTTAGTAGTTAACTATGTCTTGAAACATACAGACGTACTATGGATTTTGTTTATATGATGAAAGCGAAAGGTTATAGGAATTCTCTCTTTTTATATATGCAGTAAAGTATATAAAAATTATGTTTAGTCCTTTAAAAATAGGGAAAAGATATAATACAGGGCAAAGTCTATATTTTTGGGAGGGATATATAATGGCAAAACGTAAAGGTTTTGTGATTGCAGGGTTAGCTTTAGCTGCAACTTATTTAAGTAAAAAAGAAAACCGTGATAAAGCATTAAGTACGTTCAATGATGCAAAGTCTAAATTAGCATCTTATTTGAATACAACGAATATGGAGATGCACGAAAACATTTCAGAGCGTATATCTACTGAAGTAGCGACAGAAGCCGGAACTTCTCCAACCAAAATAGCTTCAAACGAAATGGTTGCTGAAGGCGGAGGACATACAAGTATCCATTACTATCATGAAGAAATTCATGAAAAAAAGAATTAATAGCAAAAAACCTTCTCATTTCACGTGAGAAGGTCTTTTTTGTGTACATATGATGATAGTTGCAAATACTAATAATACAATTCCGGTAAATATAAAGCCGCTGACAATACCTAGTGAGAGCCATCCGAGCAATGAGGAACCTAGGACAACGCCTAGTGAGAAGAAGGCATAAAAATAACCATAGGCTTTTCCACGAATGTCAGCAGTCGTAGAGTCGATTAAAAGTGAATTGACTGATGGAAATAAGAAGCCAAACCCGATCCCATAGCAGGCCATTGTAATATAAAGGAACGTACTTGAATCTGCCTGACTAATTAATAATTGACTTATCCCCATTAAACCTATACCAAGTGATAATGTTTTAATTGGAGCAACCTTATCGAAAATACGGTTAGTCGGCAAAATAAATACGAGTACAGCAATAATTCCGAATGTACTCATCAAAGTTCCGCTTAAACGTGAATCAAAGCCTAAAGATTGTACTTTAAGAGGAAGGAGATAGGCAATAACCCCTTGAGAAAACATTAAAAAGAATGCACTAAAGAAGGCTTTTAATGTACCTTTATTATTAAAAAGTACATGAATAGGGATGTTTGTAGGTTGCGCAGATTTTTCTTTTTTTACCTGATTTGATTTTAGCAAAAAGAAGGCAAGTACACTCAACAAGAGCATAAAGCTTGCTGTTATATTAAAAACGAATGGTACGCTAGTACGACTCGCTAAAATTCCACTAAAGGCAGGGCCGATTATTGCGGCGATGCCAACGAATGCTCCAGAGATAGCACTGCCCTTACCTCTTTTTTCTTGCTCAGTTGCATTTGCTAAAAATGTGAAAGCAGCAGGAACGATAAAGCCCGCAACTAATCCATGTACAAAGCGGACTACTAATAGAACAATAGGCTCTTCTACTAAATTATAAAGTGATAGTGAAAGACCTGTTGTTAAAAGACCTAGGATTAAAATAACGAAGGGCCCTTTACGATCTGTTAAAAAGCCAGAAATAATATTACCAAACGTATTTGAAAGGGAATACATACCTACTGCTAGGCCAGTAATGAAGGCTGATGCCCCTAAGGATTCAGCATATGTACTCATGACAGGAAGCTGGGTAAATAGGTCGAAAAATGAAAAGAATATAATCAAATAGATAAGTTTCTTCATAGTTCCTCCGATGGAAAATTGTATATTAGTGAGAATGAATATCACTCTTATTATACCATTTTCGGAAAAAAAAGAACGCCTCATAAGTTTTTCAACTTATGAAGCGTTCCTGAAATATGAAAATTAAGCTTTAGCCACTTCTTTTTTCATTGTTTTGTTTTTAGCAAGATTTACGTGCCAAGAAAGTGCTTCCTCTAAAATATGAGGTGTTTGATGGCCGCCAGTTGCTTCTAGAGCACGGTTATAGTAATCCCAAAGTTGTTCTTTGTAATCTGGGTGTGCACAGTTTTCGATAATTAAAGGTACACGCTCTTGTGGTGCAAGACCACGTAAGTCAGCAATACCTTGCTCAGTTACGATTACATCAACATCATGTTCAGTGTGGTCTACGTGAGAAACCATTGGCACGATTGAAGAGATAGCGCCGCCTTTTGCGTATGATTTAGTAACGAAAATACCTAGACGTGCGTTACGTGCAAAGTCACCTGAACCACCGATACCGTTCATCATACGAGTACCAGATACGTGTGTTGAGTTTACGTTGCCATAGATATCTAATTCAAGAGCAGTGTTGATTGAGATTAGACCCAAACGACGGATAAGCTCTGGGTGGTTAGAAATTTCTTGTGGACGTAAGCAAATTTTATCAGCGTATTTCTCTAGGTTGTCATATACTTTTTTCTGTAATTCTTCAGTCAGTGTAATTGAAGTAGCTGCTGCAAATTTAACTTTACCAGCATCAATTAAGTTGAATACAGCATCTTGAAGTACTTCAGAAGCAACAACTAAATCTTCAAATTCTGAATTTGCGAAGCCGTCAAGTACAGCGTTTGCAACAGAACCTACACCAGATTGTAATGGCATTAATTGTTTTGTTAAGCGACCAGCTTTAATTTCATCGCTGAAGAAGTCTAATAAAATGTTCGCCATTGTTTGTGTTTCTTCATCTGGCGGAACGATTAATGAAGGAGCATCTGGCTCTTCAGAAATAACAATCGCTTTAATTTTAGCTGGATCTACTTTAATACCGATGTCACCAATGCGTTGCATAGCATCAGTCATTGGGATTGCTTCACGTTGACCTTGCTCACCTGGTACATAGATATCGTGGATACCTATTAAAGCTTCTGGATGAGAGATATTTAATTCGACAATAATATTTTCAGCGTAATCAGCGAAGATTGGTGAGTTACCTACAGAGTTTGTTGGGATAATAAATCCATCTTCTGTAATAGCAACAGCTTCAAGAATTAAATATTTAATTGGTCCAATAATTCCTTGACGAACTAATTCAGCGTTATGTGAAAGATGAGCGTCTACATATAGGACATCACCAGAGTTAATTAAATTACGGATCGTTGCATCTCCTTGGAACGGTCCACGTTTGCGGATAACACCAGCATCAGCTAAGTATTTATCAACTTCAGGTCCTAAAGAAGCCCCTGTATATACATCAATTTTAAATTTTTCGTTTTTAGCGCGCTCTACTAATGCCATAGGAACAACTTTTGCGTCCCCCGCACGAGTGAATCCACTCATACCAACTACATCACCGTCAGAAATCAGTGCTGCAGCTTCATCAGCAGTAACAATTTTACTTTCAAGTTCTTTTAAGCCTAGGCGTTTTTGAACATTTGCATCCATAAAAAAATCCTCCCCTAAAAAGTTTGATGGAAACCGATTACAAAACTAGAAAAAACGTGTAAGAATTTTCTGTTTATTTAGTTGTAGTATGACTCCAACCATTTGAATAATACTATCACCAAATTGTCACAAATACTTTAGAAATAGCATTAAATTGAGTAAAAACAGGAAAAATGAGCATAAAAACGAATTTTCGACAGAGAAAACGTTTTAATGTAGAGCTACAAAGGAAATTTTCTAAAAATAAAAGATTAAATAACATAATGGGGGGTGATTTTCGTTCCAACTGTGCGCTTTCCTGGATGCGTCTGATGAGCTTTAACGTGTCATCCTAAACTGTTAGTGATGTGCAGTAAGAAAAAAGTACAGCGAACAATAAAAAATGCTCGCTGTACTTATCAAAATTAGAAACCTAAAGAACGACGGAAGTAACTTGCGTAGCGTTGGCTAACAGGAATGCGAGTACCGTCTTTCATGATTAATAAAAACGTTGAATGTGAATCTGGTTGAATTTCATCAATGTAGTCAATGTTAACGATATAAGAGCGGTGACAACGTATAAATGAGTCAGGCGCTAAAAATAGCTCAAGATCACTTAGGTTTAAGCGGTGATATCCTTCACGACTCATTGTTTTAACAAATGTTTTTCGTAGCTGTGTTTCAAGATAAATGACCTGATCATGCTTGATTGGGTACCAGCAATCATCAATTTTGATTGTAATGTAGTTCGTTAAAAATGCTGATGGCTTTTGTGGGAAGATCGCAGTGATAGCACCCTTAGTTTCACCTTCCTCCATTAGAGGAATACTCATGCCGTAATATGCTACTCCAAATACATCAGGCTCAATGTAAGAGCTAATCTTTTGTCCGTAGTTTAACGCTTTATGAGCTGCAGAACCTTCTTTAATTGGGTCGCCAGGTTTGATTTTTAAATCAACTTTTTTGCTCGGTTGGTAGTACAAGTATTCGTTTGTATCGGAAATTGCAATGGAAGTATTCTCGGGAAAGAACTCCTTTATAATCTCCATAATTTCTTCTATTTGTCTTGGTTCCACTATTAACACCTCGTCTAAACTTTTAAAAATAGTATTATCATCTATTTTACTACATATTCGTATAAATTATATAGAGAAGATTTCGGAATAAAAAAGAGAAATGTCGATTGATGAAATATAAATGCGCTAAACACATTACATAATTTGTAACAAATTTTAAATAATTACTAATTAATTTTGGTATGTATATGGTAAAATCTAATTGTAAGTAAATAAGTTTACGAGGTTTCTACTATGTATATATGATAAATTGGAACTAGTATGGAAGACAAAATGTGGTTGAAAGGAAATCGCAGAATATGGTAAAATTCACTGTATAGTCTATTTTTTTTTGTAACTGGTGGTTTAGTAGGGTTATTTTTAAGTTATATTCATTATATAATTATGAAATATGACTCAATTCATACAATTAATAAGGGAATACTATTTTCTTATTTTGAAATAAGTAGATTGGTGTCAAAAATTGTGAAAGCAATTTGTGCAATCTGAGGAAAGATGGGGAAGATTATGCAACTACATCAACATTCTATGTCAGAAACGATATCCAAAAGATACTTTCAGGAAATCGATAGTATTAACCAATACATCGGTGTAGAAGAATTTTTTAATATTGAGTCGAAATTAATATTTGAAATTTACCATTTAGAATCTGCAAAGGCTAAGAAATCTTTGCACGAATTAATTGATATTCTTTCAATACGTTTTGGCAAACAAGTCATTAAAATAGTTCGAAGTTATTTTTCTGTTTTGTCGTCAATTGTTGCTCGTAAATTGCTAGACAATCAAGTTCCTTCGAAGAAAGCATTTGCTTTTAATATTGCGTGTAATGATATGATTGAAAATCAGATGAAAGACGCAGAATTTTTACAATTTGCTGATGATTTAATTGATTTCTTTGTTTATTTTATCGCAGATCGCAAGCAACCGACTTTCCGTCACCAGACCGTTAATAAAGTAATTATGTATATAAATGATGAATTGGAAAATGACTTAACAGTAGAAAGCATCGCAAATAACTTCCATATAAGTACAAGTCACTTATCACGTATTTTTAGAGAACATGTTGGGATTACACTAGTTGAATATCTAAATGTACGTCGAGTAGAAGAGTCACAGTACTATCTTAGACACACTAATAAAAGTATTACTTCTATTTCAGATCAATTCCATTTCTGTAACCAAAGCTATTTTACCCGCATCTTTAAAAAATATACAGGGGTAACGCCCAAACATTTCCGAGACGAGCTACATCATGAATTTTATCGTTTTGAAATGGCGGAATCAGAGCTTCAAAACGTTTAACTTATTTCAGTGGGTGTCCAAGCATCCGCTGAAATAGAGGAACTCAGTCTAAGAACGCCACGTCCTGTGGCATTACCGAAATGACCGACATCATGTCGACCCTCATGTTGCTGCCGCTGCCGCTACGCTTTCGCGCAAAAAAGACCTGCAGGCCTAAGCACAAAGCTGATTTCAGACGCAATTATGCCGAGGCATAATTGATAGCCAGAAGTATACTTAGTAGTTATTCACAATATGATTAATAAATAGATGCGGACGTATTAGCGATGCTAAAGCTCGCATCTTTTTTTATGATATCAAATACAGTGGAATTAGTAGCACTTGCTATTTGATAAAAATAGACCCTTTAATGTATACTTCATTTTAGTTGATAAATATATAGTAGGTGGAAAAATGAAAAATTTGAAGCTATTTTCAATGCTTGGACTCGTCGTTTTTGTTCTTAGTGGCTGTCAAGCGGTGCAAAACAAAGAAGGTTTTTTCTATAGTATCTTTGTAAAACCAATGGAATTTTTGTTGGAATTTTTCGGTAACACTATGTTTTCAGGTAGTTATGGTTTAGCAATCATCGCTATTACGGTTCTTATTCGTTTAATTTTAATGCCGATTATGTTAAAAAATTATCGTTCGCAACAAAAGATGAAATTGAAAATGGATGCGTTTAAGCCTGAAATGGAAGCTGTTCAGAAAAAGATGAAGGAAGCAAAGACAAAAGAAGAACAAACGCAGTATCAACAAGAAATGATGGCATTATATCAAAAACATGGTATTAATCCACTCAACATGGGCTGTTTACCAATGTTAATTCAAATGCCAATTATCATGGGTCTCTATTTCTCTATTTTATATTCTACAGATGTGAAAGCACATGAATTTTTATGGTTTAGCTTAGGCTCACCTGATATCGCTATGACAATTGTCGCAGGCCTTGTATATTTAGTTCAAGCACGTGTATCATTATGGACAGTACCAGAGCAACAAAAAGCACAAATGAAAATGTTTATTTACATTTCACCAATTATGATTGTCTTTATCTCGATGTCATCTATGGCAGCCCTACCACTTTACTGGTCAGTCAGCGGTGCATTGTTGATTATTCAAACATATATCGGTCGAAAATTTTATTCGGAGCATCCGGAAAAAGTAAACTCATAAAATAATTTATGTCGAGGCGCCTATGTAGCCTCGATTTTTTTAGGAGGACAGCAAGATGAACATAAAATGGCTATCATCTATTCTAGTCGCGATTTTTAGTATAGCGGCGATCGTATTTATTATCATGGGTAAGTTTAATTTTGCGGTCTTTGCAATGACTATTATGTTTGCCGTATCGAATGGTTTTAGGGCAAAAAGTTTTAAAGAGCAAGGTTATATAAAAGAGGCAAAATGGATGAAGTACATGGCAATCTTTTTCTCGATTGCTTCTATAGTAGTGTTTATTATTATTCTCATAGACTAACAGAATAATTTTAAAATCGTTGGTGAAAATCTACACCCTAAATTGTGAACAATGCTAAAATGAGACTATACCAATATAGTAAAAACTAGTGTCGGTACTTACTGAAGGACTATTCTTTCTACAATAGATTTAACTTCTTGATTTCTTTGAAAGAGGATACTTACCATGTAGTACTGGATAACTTTAAAAGGGGTAAAAAATAGTGAAAAAGAAACGTTTACCACTCATCCTTGGTGCTGTAATCTCAGTGGCGCTTATTGTCTCTATTTTCGTAGTTTATAACTATAAAAATAAACAGGTAAGTAATGCATCGGATGAAGAAGAACAACAAACAGCAGAACCAACTAAAAAAGATTCACCTGCAAAAGAAGAACCGAAAAAAACAGCAGATAATCCTGTGAAGCCAGAGCAGAAGACAGATGAAAATGGCTACGTACCAAATCAAACATTACCAACTGAGCCGACATATATTAAGGGTATTTTATTAGCGAATAAAATATATCCGCTACCATCTACCTTCGCGCCTGAAGAAAATCCTGAGGCACGTCAAGCACTAAACAAAATGTTTGATGCAGCAAAACAACAAGGTTTTGATTTAGTAGCCTTTAGCGGCTATCGATCTTTTGACTATCAAACAACATTATATAATAACTATGCTAAACGTGATGGACAGGCTGCGGCTGATCGCTATAGTGCTCGACCAGGTTATTCAGAGCATCAAACAGGTTTGGCTTTTGATATAGGGGAGCGCGGCAAAGATAATTTATGGCTAACTGAAGAATTCGGCGAAACACCAGCAGGACAATGGTTATTTACACATGCCCAAGACTACGGCTTTATTTTACGATTCCCCAAAAATAAAGAAGACATCACAGGTTATATGTATGAGTCATGGCATTACCGTTATGTTGGTGTAGACATAGCAAAAGACATTAAAAAACAAAATAGTACGCTAGAAGAATATTTAGGTGTGAAATAAAAATAGGGAAGAGAGTTGTTCATAATTAATGAACTAGCTCTCTTCCTTTTTTTACATTCTATAAGATAGGTGTTAGTAAGCGTGAAATGGATTCTTTAAATTTAATCAGTGTAGAACGATTTTTGTACATTTCCCAGGTTAATTCAGTACAATCAAAAATATCCTTTTCAAACAACTCAGCAAGCTGATGTGAAATCGTTGAGTCATAAATGAAGGCATTTACTTCAAAATTTAAACTAAAACTTCGTACGTCAAGGTTTGCAGTTCCCACTGTAGAGGCTTCATCGTCAATAATAATTGCTTTAGCATGAATAAAGCCCTTCTCATAAATATAAACTTTTGCTCCTGCACGCAATAATTGTCCTACGTATGAGTATGTAGCCCAGTAAACAAACATATGATCAGGCTTATTTGGAATCATGATCCTTACATCAATGCCTGAAAGCGTAGCAATTTTAATAGCATCTAAAAAACTAACATCAGGTATGAAATATGGCGTTTGGATATATATATATTTCTTCGCCATATTAATAAGCTTTAAATAACCGATTTTAATTTGTTCCCATTCGGAGTCAGGTCCGCTAGACACGATTTGTAAGCCTACATCGCCTTTTTTCGGAATAGCAGGGAAGTAACGGTCCGAATAACCCATTTTCTGTTGTGAGCAGGCTTGATTCCAATCAAGTAAAAAACGTGTTTGTAAAGGATGTACGGCACTACCTTCAATACGTAAATGTGTATCTCTCCAATAGCCAAACTTCTTTTGAAGACCTAGGTACTCATCTCCGACATTAAAGCCACCGATATAACCAATACGGCCATCAATTACAACGATTTTTCGGTGATTTCTAAAGTTTAAACGAGGGTTTATAAGTGGAAAAATGGATGGGAAAAATACTTCGATTTCTCCGCCCGCATTAAGCAATTCCTTGAAATGGTGTTTTTTAACGTTGCGTGAGCCCATCTCATCATATAAGATTCTTACCTTAACCCCTTGCTTTGCTTTTTTTATAAGTTTATTAATAATGCGTGTACCTAAGTCATCTAGACGAAAAATATAATATTGAATGTGAATATGATCTTTTGCTACCTCAATATCTTTTAGAAGCTGCTCAAATTTATTTGCACCATCATCAAAAATATCAATGTGGTTGTCCTGCGTTAATACTGCATTATTTGTTTTAAGATGCATATAAATCATTTCTTTATAATTTTCCGCGTTTTCTATACGAAACTCGAACGTATCATCTCGGATCGCTTCTGTCTGATAACTAATGAGATTATCGATACCAATATCCTTGCGTCCTTCCCAACGGAATAAATGCTTTCTCCGTAATTGTCGTCCGAATAGCAAGTATAAAATAAACCCACCTAATGGAATGAAAAATAGTACGAGAATCCATGCCCATGTAGAAGTGGCATCTTTACGCTCTAAAAAAATTATGACCATTGCTGCTAAAATATTAACAAACATAATTAAAGATACTAGATATCCCAAGTCTGCAAAAATACTCATTTCTACACCTACCTTTACTATATTTTCGCAATATATCTAGTATAGCTTACTTTATATGTGGAAAGAAGATACGAAATTGTTAGTAAGCATTGAAAAGGATTACCTCCAAAACTAGAACGGGGTAATCCACAATCAATTTCGCCTTGTTGTAATGGTTGTAAGCTGCTACTTCGCTTTCGCTACAGAAACCATTTGCTGAATAAAGATAAATAATTAGTAATGCTCCCATTGAAATAAAATATCAGAAAAATCCCTTTGAAGGAGCTTTTCTCGGTTAATGAAAAATTTCCCAACGCCGCTATCTGCCCACATAATACCGATTTCATCATTAGAGTCGATTTGGAGTAACAATACATCATATCGTTTAAGGAGCTGCGATTCGTGACGGATATCCTCCTCTAAAAAATAGGCATAACCACCAATTTTAGCTCCAGCCCCTAAGAAGTGTTGTAGATAAATCTCCCGTAAATCAACATCTTCTGATGAAGGAATTAATGTTGGCAAATAGTGTACTGCACGATAATCTAGAGCAGAAACAGGTTCTTGGATCGGTTGAAATTGTAATGCTAACTCCTGATCAATAGGGAACCGATCATCTGCTTTGTGTGCTAAAAACTCCTGTTTAGGGACAGTCACTTCAAAATCTGCGGTAGGATAAAAACGTATTTTATAGAATTGTTGGAAAATATCCTCGTGATAATGATCAGCATTTACGAAAATATTAGATGAAATAAAAAATTGAAGAATACCCTGAGATGGGAAATCCTTTAGTGGTGGCATTTCTGCAAAGTTAATTTGAGCTAATAGCCGCATAGGCTCACCTGTAATATCTTTCGGATACGTTTGGTAATAGGGTAAATAAGGTTCCCCAGCAAATTTACTTTCCGTAAACGTAGTTGAACGTTTATATGGTGTGATAATAATTGCTGAAAGTAGTGTATCTTCAATTTCAAAACGAAACGATTCTAGCTCTTTTGGAAGTAAAAGATTTGTTGTTTTGTTCATGCAGAGCCCTCCGATATTCCACTTTAAGGAGTCCAATATTCCTTGATGTGTTCGGTATACTTCGAATTACTATTAAGTTACGGCTTTTTATCAACAAATTATTCAAAGCGTAAAGATTTATTTGATGCTTTAAAAATAAATATTAAACTTATTGAAACGACGGCTATTGTTGCTGAAGTATAATAGCCTAAACTAGATTGTAGTGTAAATAGCCAAGTGAAGAATAGTGGACCTAGAATGCGTCCTAGGTTATCCATTGAATAGGAAAGACCCGCTGCAGTCCCATATTGACCACCAGATTCTTTAGTTGAAAGAGATACGACGCATGTTCTTGCTAGTGCATTTCCTGCTGTAAAAACACAAAGGGCAAAACCTGCCATAAATAAGTTAGCTGTTAAAGTGAATAAAAGCATACCCATTGCTGTGACAATTTGTGCACCGATTAACCAAGTTGTCTCGCTCCCATTTTTAATTCGTCTAACAACACCGCCTTGAATAGCTGCATCTACAAAGCCGCTAAACATAAACAAATAACCAATTTGTAATGGTGTAATTCGAATTCGATCAATTTGGAAGAGCTGGAAAGTGGCTTCTACTCCTGCAAGCATAAAAGTCACTAAAAATGAGAACATAAATAAATAACGTACACGGTACTGCAGCATTTTGGTAGCACCCTTTGGCACGATTGCACGTTTATTTGTATCTTTTCGTTTTAAAGGTTCTTTTAAAACGAAACTTGCATAAATAAATAATAGTGCAATTAGTGTTGCTGAAGCGATAAAGGGCAGTTGCAGGCTGTAGTGTCCGAGCATACCGCCAATTGCAGGACCGAAAATAAAACCGAGCCCGATGGACATGCCCATAAGACCCATATATTTATTGCGATCCTCCTCACTCGACATATCTCCTATAAAGCCTGTTACAGCTGTGTATAGTGCTCCTGAGAATAAACCGCCTATAACACGTGAGATGTACAATATTGCTAAATTATCAATAAATAATGAAAAAATAACAAAGCTTAAGCTAAAACCTACTAGGCCTATTAATATAAGTTGCTTACGACCTACCTTATCGGACAGCATACCCCAAAATGGTGCAGTGAAAAAACTGGCAAGCGAGTACACTGTAAGTAAACCACCTACATGTATATTATCCCAATTTTGCTGAACTACAACCTCGGGTAAGACAGGTATAATAATTCCAAATCCAAGGTAGACGAGGAATTGAACAGACATTAATAACAAAATTGCCTTTTTCATACAGTACCCTACTTTCTTACAGTATTTTAGTATGTATATTCTACCTCTCTTGTTATTGTTATTACAAGAAAACGGAAGACAATTTAAGTGCTTAATGGCTTATTACCAAAAGTAGGGGATGACATTTGTTAAAACGCATGCCTTGTATATAAGTGATTAGAGTGAATGCTTGGAGACTTCACGGGGACAGTGCAGTATGGAAAAGAGACTAAAACAATGTATAAAAAACGGCAGACTGTTAACAATGGGATTATATTAATACTTAAAATTAATGAAGATTTTTAAAGTAACTAAATGGACTCATTCCATTTTTAATTTTTGTATCGATTGTCGCATAGTGTATTAAATTATCTCTGGGGTATACTACTAGAGGGTATATCGATATTTTAATTTTTTATGTTTAATTTTTGCTGTTTAGTGGTAAATGAAGAAAAAATGGTTCGTCACCATAACGTGTGGTTGATTTCCGTTCCGACTGGCGCTTTGTCGCTGACGCTTCGCTTTCGCGCAGAGCAAAGCTTCCTGGGGGCGTCCGATGAGCCGCTTGGGCCAACACGATGTTGGTCACGAAGGCGTTATCACAGGATGTGAGTTCTTAGCCTTCGTTCCTCTGCCTGCTCGCTCCAGGGTCTCATCTGTGACGCTGATCCCCAAGGAGTCGCCCAGTCTCCACTCCAATCAACTTATATACATGGGATATGTTTTAATAAAATATCATCCTATGTTTTGATGAAAAGCCATTAAATAGTTAAGCGAAGGAAAAATTTACATTGTAACAAAAATGAAAAATTTTAATGCAGAGTTAAATGGTATGATAGAAAGAGATTGACTCGTCAGACATCATACACTTGCAAAAATGAAACTTTTTTGGAAATAAAACGTTATATAAATTCGAGGAAAGATTGAGGTGGAATGTATGACAAAAGAAGTAGATTTGAAAAAGATCGTTTCGAATTTATCTAAGTTGGGTGTAACAGCCACTGTAACAAAGTCTCGACTTGAACTTTTAAAAGTGCTCACACCACCAACGCAAACTCCGCAAGTTCAAGCTTAACTCGTTTTACAAATGAAAATGGGTAGTCTCTGTAATTGAGACTACCCATTTTTTATATCCATAATTAATCGTCATCATCGTGAGTAGTAAACATGTACGTACGATAGTGGAAACGCATACTGAAAACAAGACCGAGGGCTAGCGAGTTCCCCATCAATGAACTTCCCCCATAACTGATAAACGGTAGGGGAATACCGGTAATAGGTAAAAGCTGAATAGTCATACCGATATTTTCAAGTACGTGGAATGTAATCATTGCAATAATACCAGCACATACATATGTTGAGAATGGATCTTTCAATAATAGTGTAGTTTTTGTTAAATGATAGATTAATAAAAAGAAAATACAAATAACGATACTAGCACCAATAAAACCCCATTCTTCTCCGATAACCGTAAAAATAAAATCGGTATGATTTTCGGCAACGTAAACTTCACGACCGCGGAAACCTTTACCGAAAATTTCACCTGAACCAATGGCATTTAAGGAAGTAATTAAATGGTATCCATCACTAGAAGAATATGAATATGGATCTAACCAAGAATAGATTCGAGCAAACTGATAGGGTTTAAAGCCGAATGCTTTCTCTAAAAAACCCTGCATAAAGAGTGCCATCCATAAAAGAGAACCACCTAATATAGCGCCACCTAGAAAAGTTGGTAAAATAATTTTCCACGATATACCCGCTACGATGACAACAGCAGCTGTAATGGCAAAGAATACTAATGCTGAACCAAGGTCAGGCTGCTTCATAATAAGAGCTAAAGGTAGCAGCAGTGTAGCAGCGATTTTACATAGCAATATAAAGTCTGTTTTTACTGATCTAAAGGAATAAACTTCGTTGTGCTTACTAATTAGTCGAGCAAGTGCTAGAATGTAAAAGGTTTTCATAAACTCAGAGGGCTGAATATTTCCTAAAGGTGTCTTAAACCAGCTTTTTGCACCATTAATACGCTCACCAATTTGTCCTGTTCCTTCTGGCATGAAGATAAGCAGTACTAATAAGAAAATTCCTGCACCGTACATATACCAAGACATTTTTTTATATTGGTCAGGTTCAAAAAACATAACTATTCCAATAATTACTGAGCAAATGACGTACCATCGCAATTGTAAAGGAACATAGTTAATGCCATACTGACCTGATGTTTGCGCCGAGGCAATGGCTAACAAACTTATGACTAGGAAGGTTAAAAGTATAAAAGCGAGCGTCCAGTCAAAACGATTCGCGAAATTTCGTTTATTTTCCATACAAGCCACCTAAATTAATATAGTATCTCTTCATGAGTAAATTTGATTCAAATTAATTCCAATTCAATATGCTACCAAATATATTTAACTTCTTTCAACAAAAGTCCCCCACTTTTTTCGGTGGTGAGATGAATGCGGATTTAAGCTACTTTTCAAACACGCTCGAAAGAAGTTAAAGCCTCCGGCGGATGTCACGGAATCGGAAAGGAGCTCTTTGTGCAAGCACAAAGCCGATTCCAGACGCAATTATGCCAAGGCATAATTGATAAGGAGTATTCACCTTAGGTCAAGAGGTAAATATTGATGCCGAAATAAG
This sequence comes from Lysinibacillus sp. NPDC093190, assembly GCF_050280425.1. Classification (NCBI taxonomy): domain Bacteria; kingdom Bacillati; phylum Bacillota; class Bacilli; order Caryophanales; family Bacillaceae; genus Lysinibacillus; species Lysinibacillus sp. NPDC093190. The sequence goes on from NZ_JBNNVG010000003.1 coordinate 224,063, forward strand.
TGTGTTAACGATGAGACTCGATGGTTGCTATTGGCTTAGAATCCTCGCAGATATTTGTAAAAAATGAATAGAATTATATTTTTAAAAATTTGTTCATTCAGAGTGGTTAAAAACATACATACAATAGCATCTTTAACATTCATATTATACCGTAAAAAACACTTTTACGCCTGTGAATATTGTTATGACGATTATTAGCATAAAATGTTTCAAAAAATGCATGTTTAGTTTTATAATGTAGTGAAGAATGGGGTGATGGTTGTGGCTAAAAAATTGAAGTCAGCAGAAGATTTTATGTATCATATTTATGTTCATATGAATGATGTCGATAAATTTGTTATTTTTAGCGGGCTTAAATTCTCGCAATTTGTGGCTGCACTTGAACCACTGCATCACTTACTGTTATTGAAACATTCCTATGAAGATGGTTCCTTTAATATGCATACACAGTTTGATTATATACCAGAAGAGGAAGTACCTCAGTTTGTAAAGAAAGCTACTGAATCCAAAGAATTGTGTTGGATAGACTTTATGGATGAGAAGAGGCTAGACCAACTAACACCGATGGAACAAGGAGAATTGCTTTACATAAGTCATAAAAAGGAACCGATAACTTCACCATTTTTTAATAAATTGCAAAATCGATTTGTCTACTATTCTTCAGACTTAGAGAAAATGACTAAAATTTATTTTCGCCATTTAAGTGATTCTGATTTACTCATTGCGAATGTTTTGAATAGTTTGATTCGTGAAAAGGAACGTAGCACTGGTTTTTGGCGACGGAAAGTGAAGTCGAGTATTCCTTCTATTTCACCGGAATTTTTGCGTGCCTATCGTTCCTTTACTAAAGACGGAGCACTGTTATCATTGTATCGAATTGAAAAGCCTAAAGAAGCCTACGGTATCGAAATTCGCAATCTGTCAGAATATTCCTTCCCTGATGAGGTATGGGATGATTTAAATACAATTTTGAAAAATGAGCACGATGAATTGATTTATATTATTTAACCGTTCATTTGTACGTAGAAAATATACACTCAAATCTCACCGTCAAAATCACGGTGAGATTTTTATGTCATTAGTCAAGACGTTTCATGATAAACTAATAGTACTCAAGAAGTATGTGGAGGGCACAAAAATGAAAAAAAGAATCGGTTTATTATACGGTGGAAAGTCAGCAGAGCATGAGGTGTCATTGTCGACAGCACGTGCAGTCACTGGAGCTTTGAATTTCGAGGAGTATGAAGTATATCCGATTTTCATCACGCTTGAAGGGGAATGGCGCCGTGGTGAGCGTCTAAAAAAACCTGCAAGTACAATTGAAGAATTACAATTGGGTGATGATGCCACAATTTTAGAAAATAATATTACAGATTTTTTAATTGATAAAGATGGTAAATCTGTACAATTCGACGTAATTTTCCCATTGCTTCATGGTACTAATGGTGAAGATGGAACTGTTCAAGGTTTACTTGAGGTTCTAAATTTGCCGTATGTAGGGAATGGTGTGTTAGCATCAGCAACTGGCATGGATAAAGTAATCATGAAGCAATTATTTGAAATTGCCGGCTTACCACAAGTGCCGTATACGTACTTCATTCGTGGCGAGTGGGCTAGTGAACAGGAGGCAATCCTTGCTCGTTGTGAAGATAAGTTGGAATGGCCGATGTTTGTGAAACCTGCAAACTTAGGATCAAGTGTCGGAATTAGCAAGGCAACAAATCGTGATGAATTAGTGAAGGCTATCGAAATAGCCTTACAGTATGATCGTAAAATTGTAGTTGAGCAAGGTGTTGTCGCTCGTGAAATTGAACTGGCTGTGTTAGGAAATGACTTCCCGGAAGTTTCTGTACCTGGTGAAATTAAACCAGTAACTGAATTTTATGATTATGACTCTAAATATAAAGATGGCTCAACAGCCCTTATCATTCCAGCAGAGCTTTCTAAAGATACAATATCAAGCTTACAGGAGCTAGCAAAGCGTGCGTTCAAAGCCATTGATGGAAGCGGTTTAGTTCGTGCGGACTTTTTTGTGACGGCCGATAACAGCATTTATATTAACGAAGTGAATACAATGCCAGGTTTTACGCCTGTTAGCATGTATCCTCTTCTATGGCAGCATACAAATGTAAGCTACCCAGAGCTGATTAATCGTCTGATTACACTAGCAATTGAGCGTTTTGAAGAAAAACAACAGCTTCACTATAAAAAAGACTGAGTGGGATTATTGTGAAAAAAACATTAAAGCAGTTAGCTACATGGTTAAATGAAGATGTTCCAGCTTTTGGTGATACAGTTGTATCAGGAATTTCCATTGATACACGTACAATTCAACAAGGGGACCTGTTTGTACCATTTCGTGGTGAGACAGCCAATGGACATAAATTTGTTCTGCAGGCCTTTGAAAAAGGAGCAGGTGCTTCTCTTTGGCAGAAAGATGAACCAAATCCACCACAAGGTGTACCATTACTCTTTGTAGATAATTCGGAATTGGCATTGCAGCAAATGGCACGTGCCTATCGCAGTGAGCATAAGGCGAAATTTATTGGTATTACTGGATCAAACGGTAAAACATCGACGAAAGATATTTTAGCAGGAACGCTAACACCATTTTTTAAAGTACAAAAGACCATTGGGAATTTTAATAATGAACTAGGTTTACCTATTACGGTTTTACAGCTAGATGAAAATACTGAAGTTGCTGTACTTGAAATGGGTATGAGTGGTTTTGGTGAAATTGAATTTTTAACGAAACTTGCTCGTCCACATATGACAGTGATTACAAACATTGGCGAGGCTCATATGCAAGATTTAGGCTCACGTGCGGGAATCGCTAAAGCCAAATTTGAAATAATTCAAGGAATGCAACCAGATGGAGTGCTATTTTATGATGGAGATGAACCGCTGCTTCAAGAGCTAGTTGCGAAAGAGCAGCAGTTAAATGCGGTGGCATTTGGCTTAGAGCATGGCAACCTACTGTATGCAGACAATATTGAAGCAACGGCCGATGGTAGTAGCTTCTCTACACATGGTGTGATTGAAGGAGATTTCTTTATTTCAGTTCTCGGGAAGCATCAGGTGAAAAATACATTAGTCGCCATGTTAATTTCTCAAAAGCTAGGTTTAAACGATGACCAAATTCGTGCATCCTTAAAACAAGTAGCTCTAACGGATATGCGCATGCAACAAGTGAATGGATCAAATGGGGCATTGTTTATTAATGATGCATACAATGCTGCACCGACCTCTATGAAGGCTGCTATTCAATTTGTAGCATCGACAACGATTCGTCCAGAAAAATGGCTTGTGTTAGGTGATATGCTTGAACTTGGCCCAAATGAAAAGCATTTCCATGAAGATTTATCGAAGGATATTCATGCAGAAGAAATCGCTTATGTATGTTTATTTGGCCCACGAATGGCTTATTTAAATGAAGTCTTAAAAGAGCGTTTTGATGAGGAACATTTGCTATATGTAGAGGATGATTACACGCCAATTATCGAAAAACTACAGCAAGCTAACGAGGAGTCTATCGTTTTACTAAAAGGCTCTCGTGGTATGAAATTAGAAACAATCTTACGTGCATATACGTCATAAAGTGAAAGCCTCCTTTCCAGACGCAATTATGCCGAGGTATAATTGATTCGGGCAGTTAATGCGAGATAAAATGAAACAAGAATCGGTGGGACAATCTCTCACCGATTCCTTCGTTCATTGACATAAATGAGTTACACATTTAGAGGTGAAAGTAATGTCAGTAGGTGTGTTATGTATACATGGATTTTCAGGCGGACCTTATGAAGTAGAACCTTTTACTACCTATTTACGTACGCATACAAATTGGCTAATTGAAGAACCTACTTTGTCAGGGCATGGGGATGAATTACAAATGCGAGGTTTCACCGCTAAGCATTGGTTAATGGATGCCGAACTCGCTTTTCGCGCTCTTGCTAAAAAAGTAGATGAAGTAATAGTAGTTGGGTTTTCAATGGGTGGCATTATAGCGCTCTATTTAGCTAAGCGTTATAAAGTGAAAAAGCTAGTATTACTAAGCGCTGCTGCCAAGTATGTGAGTCCGAAGCAACTGGTCAAAGATTTTAAAATGCTTGCCACTGTGGCATATCACCGTAATCTGTCTAATAATGAGCTGTATTTACGATACCGACATAAGTTTAATAATGTACCACTATCGTCAACGATAGAATTCATGAAGCTTGTTCGTATGGTAGAGCCGTATTATAAAGATATTAAAATTCCTGTATATATTGTACAAGGAAAATTAGACGGAATAGTGCCCTATCACACTGCTCACTTTTTATATGATCAATTAACCTCAACTGATAAAACCTTGTATTTTTCTGATAATGGCAAGCATCATATATGTTATGGCGAAGATTGCTCTGAGTGGTTTTCTTACGTTTTGTCGTTTTTAAAGAGTTCATAAAGTAGTCAGATTATTACGACTCATGCGTTATCGTTGCATACGTTTTAATCCCATGTTAGACTAGTGTAAGCAATGGATACATTTTGTGCGAAGACTCTTCATATTTGATTGAAGAGTACTTTTTTTTGAACACAACGGTTTTATTCTAAAGTGAATAATTACGACAGAATCAAACCGCTCGGTAAAGACCGGGCTTTCCTTTTCATATAAGAGAGCTCTATGTGACCATCATATAGAGAAAAATTTTAAGTAACGGAAACGTTCCAAAACACAGGCTCGAATTTGCCGACAACTTCATCTGAAAATGTAACCATTTGTCAACTTAAAAGGAAAAAAAGGAGATTGAGAAGTTTGACAAATTTTTCAGAATTAAATATTAGCGAATCTACATTACGCTCTGTAAAGCGTATGGGATTTGAAGAAGCAACACCAATCCAAGAAGGTACTATTCGTTTTGCGATTGAAGGCCGTGATGTATTAGGTCAAGCGCAAACAGGTACTGGTAAAACGGCTGCTTTCGGGATTCCACTTATCGAAAAAATTGACCCGAAAAATCCAAATATCCAAGCATTAGTAATTGCACCAACTCGTGAATTAGCGATTCAAGTTTCAGAAGAGCTATATAAAATTGGTTATGATAAACGTGTAAAATTGTTATCAGTTTACGGTGGTCAAGAAATCGGCCGTCAAATCCGTGCACTGAAAAATAAACCTCAAATTATCGTAGGTACACCTGGTCGTATAATTGACCATATTAATCGTCGTACTTTAAAATTAGAAGATGTTCAAACATTGGTACTTGATGAAGCTGATGAAATGTTAAACATGGGCTTTATCGACGATATTAATTCAATCTTAGAAAATGTGCCTGCTGAACGTCAAACATTATTGTTCTCAGCAACAATGCCACCAGCAATCCGTAAAATTGCTGAGACATTTATGCGTGATCCAGAAATCGTAAAAATTAAGGCTAAAGAGTTAACAGTTGATAACATTGATCAATATTTTGTGAAGTCTGCTGAGCGTGAAAAATTCGACATTTTATCTCGTTTATTAAACGTTCACCAACCAGAACTTGCGATTATCTTCGGACGTACAAAACGTCGCGTGGATGAGCTAGCACAAGCGTTATCAATCCGTGGTTACCTAGCAGAAGGGATTCACGGTGATTTAAGCCAAGCAAAACGTATTTCCGTATTACGTCAATTTAAAGAAAATAAAATTGATATTCTTGTGGCAACAGATGTAGCTGCTCGTGGGCTTGATATTTCTGGTGTAACACATGTTTATAATTTCGATATTCCTCAAGATCCTGAGTCTTATGTTCACCGTATTGGTCGTACAGGCCGAGCAGGTAAATCAGGTCTTGCAGTAACATTTGTAACACCTCGTGAAATGGGCTACTTACGTATTGTAGAAGAAACAACGAAAAAACGTATGACACCACTTCGACCACCAACATCGGACGAAGCTTTAGTAGGTCAACAACGCCTATCTATGGAGACATTAGAAGGTTTTATTGCGAACAACGATTTAGGTGATTATCGTCCACTTGCGACAGAATTACTTGAAAACCATGATGCAATCGATGTTGTAGCTGCTGCACTTCGCTCATTAACAAAAGAGCCAGATGACTCGCCAGTAACAATTACTGAAGAACGACCATTACCAATGCGTCGTGAGCGTTCTAACAGTCGTGGTGGAGATCGTGGACGTGGCGGTAACCGTAGCTTTAACGGACGTCGAGAAGGCGGACGTGGCGGAGATCGTCGTGGAGGAAGCGGTGGAGGAAATCGTCGAGAAGGCGGACGCCGTGACGGAGGTCGCCGTGAAGGTGGACAAGGTCGTTCACGCGCACCACGTCGTCACGAAGACTAACTTTATCTTCATCAAAATGATTAAACCTTACAGTCAAAGTGGCTGTAAGGTTTTTTTTTGGTTCTATAATATTTGTTGGGGTATTCACATAATTCCACGCATAAAAAAAGCACAGATTCACCGATTTATATATACTTGAATTGTCGAAAAACAAGTAATAGAAAGGTGAACTGTGCAAATGAATTTTAACATGAATATCCCAGGATTAAAAGATGTAGAGATTACGAAAGTAGAAGAAGTAGGCGATCGAATCGCATTGTATGTGCAATTGCCTAAATGTACACATCAATGTCCTGTTTGTAAAAAAGAAACATCGAAGGTTCACGATTACCGTATACAAAAGATCAATCATTTAAAATGGTTTGAACGTTTAACTATTCTTTTCTATAAACGTCGTCGTTATGTTTGTGATTGTGGAAAGCGTTTCTCTGAAAAATCCCCCTTCGTAGATAAATATCAACGTTATTCAAAGGAATGGAATCAAGTGGTGAGTATACGTGCTATTAAAGCCAAAACATTTAAAGAAGCTGCAGAAGTACTAGGTACATCAACTACGACGGTCATTCGCCGTTTTAAAAAGGTCGCAAAAAAACAATTAGTAGAGGGTGTGCGTTTACCAAAAGCGATCGCGATTGATGAGTATAAAGGTGATACAGATGCAGGTACGTATCAGCTAATAATTGCGAATGCGGAGACACGCGAGCCGATTGATATTTTACCGAATCGTAAAAAAGAAACAATAAAAAATTACTTAAGTCAGTATGGAGCCGATGTTGAAATAGTGGTAATGGATATGAATCCAAGTTTTAAAGCAGCTGTTCGCCAAGTGCTAGGTCGACCTGTTATTGTGGCAGACCGTTTTCATTATACCCGTTATATCTATTGGGCAATGGATGAAGTGCGCCGACAAGTACAAAAAGAATGGGACAAATACAATCGCACAAAGTGTAAACGAATGCGCCATGTATTTTATAAACGTGCATCTAAATTATCACCGAAACAACAGTGGTACTTACAGCGCTATACAGAAATGTCTGAAACATTAAAAGTAGCTCATGAATTAAAGGAAGCCTATTGTGAATGGTTTGATTGGGCAAAGACAAAGAATGATGTCGTAGAAGTGAAGAAGCGATTACAAGCTTTTTACCGT